>NZ_BAAHAP010000002.1:0-144760 GCF_054777495.1 Echinicola sediminis
TGTAAGTCAGTGGAGAATGGTCCCGCCCCAACGGGGCAAATTTATAATAGCCTGGGGTGGCAGCCCCAGGCTATTATACACCACGACGGCCATGTTTTGGCCGGACAACCGTCAATAGAGCATACAACTTGCCGCTTGCCGCCAAAACCCGTGGATTTCAATTGAGAATCACGAAATTGCAAGCGATCAGAATGCCATACCCATAGAATATTTTGAAAATAGATTCTAATCTTGACTTATAAGACAGCCTGTTTTTTATTCAATGTTATTTTCTTTAAAACACCTCACAGGCCATATTGTACAGCGTGCTGGCTTTATCCATCGTGAAATAAGGGAGTCATGGTAAGGCATAATCTATGTTTGCCCTTATTTCCCCGTAAATACAATCACATCCCCAGGCTTGGTTTGGATATAATATTCGTAATCATCTTTTTGTTTCAAGTCAGGCAGTTGCCCCTCATAATGGTTAAGAAAATTACCTGAAGTGATCGGGCTCAGCAAGTCATTTTCAGCTTTGTCCACCAGAAGAATGTCTTCCTCAAATTCCAAAGGTGTGGAAGTCTTAATGGGCAATAGCCCACCTTTATGTGCGATGATCGTCCCTTTTTTCAGTACATTTCCTGACCAGTCCATGTCCACTTCAAAACCTCCCCTAGCCTTTAGGCCGCTTATTGCCCCATTTTTCCAGACAGTTGGCAAAGCAGGCAACAGCTCGACCCAGCCTTCATGGCTTTGAAGGAGCATTTCAGCTATCCCGGCAGTGGCACCAAAATTACCGTCTATTTGGAACGGTGGGTGCGCGTCGAACAAATTGGAATAAGTACCGCTTCTGGAACTGCCCTTTTCCCCATCCTTGACAAGCTGAAGCAGATTGGTAAGTAATTTTAGGGATTTGTCCCCTTCATGCAGCCTTGCCCAAATATTGACCTTCCAGCCCATGGACCAGCCGGTTGCTTTATCCCCTCTTCGTTCCATGGTTCTTTTTACCGCAGCCACAAGATCTTCGTTTTCATTCCAGCTGATCTGGTTGCCTGGGTGAAAACCATACAAATGCGAAATATGCCGGTGCTCCGGATCCTGCTCCTCAAAATCGAACTGCCATTCCTGTAATTGACCATATTGGCCGATTTGATAAGGCAGCAGTTTTCCTAGTTTTTGCCGGATTTCTCCTTGGATATCGGTTTGGTATCCGAGTAGATCACAAGCTTCTAAATAACGGGAAAAAGACTCCCGGATAATGGCCAGGTCCATGGTCGGGCCTGGACTTTGGGTAGACATCCCCCCCTCTCCAAATATGAACTTGTTTTCTGGACTGTGTCCTACCGGGGTAACCAGATAACCCTCTTTATTGGGAATAAGCCAATCTTTATAAAACAAGACCGCACCTTCCAAAAGGGGGAATATTTGAGTCCTCAAAAAGGCTTTATCGGCACTGAACAGGTAATGCTCCCATTTATGGCTCATCAGCCATCCTGCTACCATGGGCCAAAAGGAACATTCACACATATCCACCGGTTCGGCTTGTCTCCAGACGGTCATATTGTGATTTCCCAGCCATCCCTGGTTGCCGAACATCTGTTTTGCGGTCTGGGCACCATTTACCGCCAATTCATCAATGGCCGTAAATAGCGGCTCCTGGCATTCGGCCAAGTTGGTCAGTTCTGCAGGCCAATAGTTCATTTCCAAGTTGATGTTCATGGTATAAGCACTTGCCCAGGGTGGAATGACCTTATCGTTCCAGATCCCTTGTAGGTTCAAGGGCTGTCCTCCTGGTCTTGAACCGGAAATCATTAAATACCGTCCAAACTGAAAATAAAGACCTACCAGAGACTGGTCCTTTCCATTGGAAAAGTGCAGGACACGCTGGTCTGTTGGAAGCTTGGATTGCTTGCTCTGTTTATCCAATTTGATCTTTACCCTATCAAACAGCTCCTGATAGTCCTCCGTATGGGTCGACAATAAAGATTCATAGCTCTTGTTTGCTGCTGCTTTTAAAAAGTCTGTGGATTTGGCTGATTCATCCACTCCCTCTGTTACCGGGGACTTGTCAAAACCATTATAACTGGTGGCTGCGGCGATTAAAAACACCACCTCATCGGCATTTTCAACTTTTACTTTGCCGTCCTTTTGGACCACCTGTCCACCCGAATTTCTGGTTTCCACTCTGGTATCAAAGGCCATTCCCAAACCAAACACCTCTTCATCATACATCACCTGTGTGGCTCCCGGTTTGACATTTCCATCCTTATCAAAGATCTCAGGATATTTGTGTTGGTCACCGATGTTCTTTACCGTTTCCAGTGACCTCCGCAAAGCAATTCCAGGGGCTTTTCCCTGCAAAATCAAGAGGTCATTTTCACTGAACACCTTCTCAGTAGGCTTGTGAGGGGTGGAAAGGTTCAGTTCGCAGTTGATCTTTCCTGGCTGATCTGCGGAGATCTTCACCACAATAAGGTGATCCGGATAACTTGCAAAATACTCACGGGTATAGGTCACCTCACCCACTTTATAGCTGACCTGAACCACTGATCTGCCCAAGTCCAGACTCCTTTTATAATCCTTGATTTCTTCCTTATGGTCAAAATCAATCCATACATCCCCCATGGGCTGGAAACATTGCTGTGCCCTGCCCAACCAATCTTTTTTGATGATTTCTGTCGCCTCTTGGTATTCTCCTGCTTCCATCAATTCCATGACCTCAGGATACTTTTTACGGACATTGATGGTCTTAAAGGTGTGGTCTGGATCTCCCGAATATAAGGTGCCCTCATTCAACTGTATACGTTCCTTGTTTACCTCACCAAAGATCATAGCCCCCATGTAGCCGTTACCGATGGGAATGGCTTCGGTCCACTCTTTGGCAGGTGAGGCATACCAAACGTTTAAATCTTGTTCACCCGGATCAATTTCAATTGCTTTTTGGGCAAAGGAAGGGAGTCCGGTGAATACTAAAATGCATAAAAGTGTTCCTATAGAAAATATCCGTCTTGTTCCAATCATCATGCTTTGACTTGTTCAATATGGTAAATAGAAAAAGAAAGGTAAGCCCCGAAAAACACGAGGCTACACTTTCTTTTGATAAAATTAGTCCAAAAGACCTACTCGACAAAATTTAATTTCCATTAGAAATAACCTTGGTTTTGTTCCAAAGTCGCTTCCGTATTGGTTTCAATTTCACGAAATGGTATAGGCCATACATTTTGATGGTTGGCGATACGTACTCCTGTAACAGGATTGTATTGTTTTACCCTTTCTACCAGCTTTCCCGTTCTCATCAATGTAAGCAGACGAAGTTCTTCCCAAGCCAGTTCACGAGCCCTCTCATCCAGGATATAATCCATATCCACCTCACCGGCGGCAACCGGATTGGCATTGGCCCTGCTTCTTACCACATTGATGTCCTCAGCTGCACTTCCCGCATCGCCATTCAGCAGATGGGCTTCAGCTCTCAATAAATAGGTTTCTGCCAACCTAAAGATATACTGGTCGGTAGCCATATTATTGGAGGAATTGTTGAGCAGTCCAGTTTCAGGATCTAGGACAAATTCCTGTGGGAAATTATTGATCGGGGCCACTTTGGCAAAGATCACATTCCACCATCGATCAAGGGGGTTGGGAAAGTTGTCAATGGCTCCGCTTTCTACGATTTTCTGCCCGTAATAGGCTGAAGCAGGATTATTGGCCACAATATCCCGCATGATATTGTTTTCTGAAGTCCTTATATCAGTACCAGCGTCCTCCCAAATAAGGTCACGCACATAAGGTGTCGGCGCGTACCAGCCGATCCCTCTTCCGCCATAAGCATTGGATGGACCGATGAAGAGATTGACGTCGTCCGGTCCTTTTAGCTGCCAATAGAGAGGGATCAAAAACCTTGGCCAAGGATTGCCTGCTCCCCCGCCCTCAACCAGGTATTCATATTGCCTTACCCAAATGGACTCCGTATTGCCACTGGCCCTGTTTTGGTTGTTCATCCTGAACAGGTCCCAATATACATCTCCCTGTTCGTTCATCCTGGATCCAAAACGGCTGTTCATCAATTCAAAGTTGGGATCATCGATGACCGCACTGGCAGCTGCAATGGCCGCGGGATAGTCTCCCGCCATTATATGTACTTCTGCCAATAAGTGGTTGGCGGCAGCTTTATTAAGTCGTCCATCCTCTTTTACCTCATTGGCTCCAGGTAAATTGATAGCAGCAAAGTTCAGGTCGCTGATCACTTGCTGCAATACCGCTTCTTTGGTAGCCCTTACATAGTCCCTTTTGGGAGAGGTGGCCTCCTCAAGTACCAATGGCACACCACCATATAAAATACTGAGGGTTCTGTAGGCGTAGCCTCTAAAAAACATGGCTTCTGCCTGCAATTCATTTCTGAGGTCTTCCGATTCAAAATTGATTTCCGGATTTTGAATTCTTTCTATGACTGCATTGGCATTGGAAATCATTTTATACAGATCAGCCCATACATTTTGCACCACCCCTGTGGTCGGGTTCATTTTGTCCTCATACAGGTTAAGGTCATGGGTCACATCGATGGCATCCCAGGCCATATCGGTGGGATAATGCATGGCCCTTCCCTCACTGCTGTTGATATTAAGCAAGGCTGCAAATACGTTATCGTACATTTTGGCCACTGCCGCATTGAAATCTTCAGGTCTGCTAAAGGAATTGTCAGCAGTATAGATCCCAAGAGGTTCTTCTTCCAGCCATTCGGACTCGTTGCAGGAAAAGCCTCCCAACAAGATTGCAGGTATCAATAATTTATATATTCTTTTCATGGGTATTCAGATTAAAATTCAATGTTCAAACCAACAGTATAACTCCTCATGAGCGGCACGCCGGATACCAGTCCTATGCCGGTTTCTGGATCCCATCCTTCCCATTTGGTCCAAGTAGCCAGATTTTTTCCGCTCAAATTGACTTTTAAGCTTCTTACTTTCAGCTTTTCCAGAATATCCGGGGTAAAGGTGTAGGATACGGAAAGGTCCTGTAGCCTCACAAAACTCCTCTGGTCATAGGGCCTACCCACAAAGCTGGAAGGGGTATCCAACCTTCTGTACTTCGCATTGGGATTTTCCGGCATCCAATAATCAAAAGCCATAGCGTTGGAATAGGAAAGCTGGTCTTTCTTGAACAGGTCGCCATCGCTGTAAGGGCTGCCGTCAGCATAGTAATAATCTTTTCCGCCTTGGATGGAGTTGATAAACATATAAATACTGAAGTTTTTATACTTGAAGGTATTGCTGATGCCGAACCTATAGGAGGGGTCCCGATAACCGATGATTTTTCTGTCATCTGGCGAAATGATGCCGTCTCCATTGAGGTCATCCAGCTTGTAAGTGCCAGGGAAGAAGCCGGTTGGCACTTCATCCTCCAATTGCCACATGCCCACTACATCGTAGTCAAACACCACATTTTGTGGTTGGCCTATGAACAGCCGGTTGGTAACAATATCATCTTCTTTGCCATCTCCATCATTGTCAGCACCCAGGATAGAAACGATCTCGTTTCTGTTTCTGGAAAAATTAAACCCGGTTTCCAAACTCATGTCCTGACTCTGCAGGATTCTACCGGTTAGTCCCAGTTCTATTCCATGGTTTTTTACCTCCCCGATATTGGTGGCTATACTTGAAAAACCAGTGATTTCGGGAATCTGGATGTTGTAAAGAATATCCTTGGTATGGTTGTTATAATATTCAATATTACCGTAAAGTCTAGATCGTAAGAATTCAAAATCTACCCCGACATTCAGTCCTGTGGTGGTTTCCCACTTCAGGTCATCATTGGCCATGGAATTGATCCACTGCCCGATGGTAGCACTTCCACCGTCTCCAAAGATGATGGTCGGCTGAGCCTGAACCGTGGCGAGTGTCTGGTACCTGGAAACCGCCCTTCGGCCTGTTTCGCCGTAAGAAGCTCTTAACTTCAGGTATTCTATCCCTGAATTGGCCATAAAATCCTCTTCACTCATCACCCAGCCCAAAGCTACCGAGGGGAACACCCCTATCTTGCTATTGCTCCCGAACCCGGAGAATCCATCCCTTCTTATCGTGGCCGTCAGCATGTACTTGTCCATAAGGGTATAAATGGCCCTTCCCATGGTGTAAAGGCTGGTTTCTTTTTCAGCTCCTGTGTTGATCAGGTTGAGGGAAGGATCGCCTGCCTGCAGTCTGTTATAACCCAAAATAGGATTTACAAAGTTCTGGGCAGAAGAATTGGTCACATTGGTTTCAATGCTTTCTATCCCGTATAAGAAGGTAAAGTTCAGACGGTGGATGTCGTTAATGGTCTTCTTGTAGGAAAATATATTGTCTACGATATAACTGTACCGCTCATTTCTGTCTTTAAATCCACTGCCCGTATAATTGGCTCCCCAAGGATTAAACTGGTTGTGGGTATTGACGATGTAGTTGTTGCCGAAATTCAATCGGTAATTGAAGCCTTCAAGGAAGGGTAGTTTAACATCCAAGTGGAAATTACCGAAAAGGTTCAGTCTTTTCTCCTCATCGTCAATTTGGTATTGTAAAAATGGATTAAGGTTCAGCCCATTGGGTTCAAGGATATATTCCCCGTTTTCATCATACAAGGGTGCAAAAGGCTGGAAATGGAAAATATTGTTCACACTTGGGGATACACCGGAATAATCACTGGTGGTCAAAAATGTCTCCATGCCGAAGGTCAACCAGTCAGTCACCTTACTGTCCATGTTTACCGTCAAGCTGAGGCGTCTATAGTCATCATTTTTTACAAAGCCTTTTTCATTCAAGACACCTGCCGCCACAAAATAGCCGGAATTCTGTGTCCTTCCGCGAATGCTGATATCGTGTTTATTGATTTGGCCATTGCCTGTCAACATGCCCCACCAGTCATTATCGAGGTTGTTTTGATAGCCTTCGGAAATCTGCAGGGTTTTCAAATAGGGTGTAACCGAAAAATCGGGATTGGGTTCCAAAAAGTCAGGTCCTATCCTACTGTCGGTCCAATACACATCGTTGAGAAAGGCTTTGTTTTCTGCCGTATTAAAGGGCTCCAAGGTATTAGCAGGTGACTGTAGTGAATACTGTCCGGAATAGCTGATAATAGGCTTTCCCTCTTGTTGCCCTTTTTTGGTGGTTATCAAGATCACCCCGTTTGAGGCTTGGGAACCATACACTGCGGCGGCACTGCCATCTTTGAGCACTTCCACAGATTCCACATTGGAAGGATTGATATCTACCATGCTTCCCCGGTAAATGATACCATCCAAAACAATCAAGGGGGCATTGTCACTGGCTGAGCTGGACAAGGTGCTTTGTCCCCTAATATCGATTCTTGGCTCAGCACCGGATGAGGTGATGGCTCCTACATTGAGGCCTGCCACACGCCCCTGAAGCGATTGCAGCAGGTTGACATTGGACAGCTCCTGCTGTTGTTCTACTCCCACACTTGCCACGGCGCCTGTTAAATCTCTTTTTTCTACGGTGCCGTATCCGATCACGACCACTTCATCCAATGACTGGGTATCCAGCACCAAGGTGACATCGATGACAGATCGGCCGTTTAATGCAATTTCCTGCTTTTCATAACCGATAAACGAAAATACCAGTTGGGCGTCGTCTGGAACATTTTCCAGTACATAGTTGCCGTCCAAGTCTGTAACTGTTCCAAGGGCTGTCCCCTTCACCAAGATGCTGGCTCCGGGAATAGGCTGGCCTGCTTCATCTTTCACTGCCCCTTGAACGCTCAGCTCTATGGTAATAGGTTTATTCACCTGTGCCGTGGCTGATTTCTTAACGCTTATCCTGTGGTTTACCTGCTTAAATTGCAAGCGGTAGGCACCGGCCAATTCATACAATACATGTTCGAGGGATTTTCCATTGGCCGTCACATTGATCAATGAAAAGTCTCGAAGTAGGCCTTCCTCATAGAAAAAACTGAAATCAGTTTGTTTATCGATTTCCTCGAAGACACGCTCCAATTTTTCGTTTTTCAGGTCCAGAGAAACCATGACCTTGGCCATATCGGTTTGCTGTGGCAATGCTCCGCCCATACCATGACTGTAATGGCTGAGCATCAGCTGAAAGAAAAATGCCATTGCAAGCACCTTTCCAAGGATTTTGGGAATGGGTATCAATTGTTTCATAGTTAGTTATTTTAGGTTATGGATTGTATTATTGGGGATTAAAATTTATGGTCACTTCTTCTTGTAAAATGTCAAAGGAAAAATCCAGGGAATACTGCATGGTTTCCAGGACATTTTTAAGGGTCTCTTGTTTAAATTCACCACTTATAAACAATGGTTTTTTCGGAAGCCCATTTAACGTGATCTCCACTCCGTACCACCTTTCGAGTTCTTTGACCGCCTCCATCAATGGTTTTTTCTTGAAATACAAAATGCCCTCTTTCCAAGCATACTGTTTGAGGTTTGTTGCCTTTCTTTTTTCCAAAACCTCAGATGAGCCCACAAAGGCCTCCTGCCCAGGCTCCAGGTACACGGTACTGGGCATCGTGTTGTCAAGTTGATGTTCTACGAGTACTTTGCCGGTAGCCAGGTACACTTGGGCCAATTCTCCCTCCATGGCCTTAATATTAAAGGAGGTCCCCAGAGCGGTGGTCGTCATTTCTCCACTTTTTACCCGAAAAGGCCTTAAGGTGTCATGTGCCACTTCAAAGAAGGCCTCTCCTCTTAACTGTATATCTCTATGGCTTAAACCAAAACCGCTCTTATCGTATGACAGCTCACTGTCGGCATTTAAAATCACCGAGCTGCCATCAGGGAGATGAATCTTTGACTTTTGTCCTTTGCCGTTGCTTCGGGTGACCCATTCCTCGGAAGGCCGTAAATTTTCCAGTCCTTTATCATGAAAAACTTCCCTCAAAACCAGTGTGGCCGAAAGGACAAATAAGGTGATGACGGCAGCTCTAAAAAATAGGCGCTTTGAAACAATACTGTTCTTGGAATAGCCCGTCCGCATCTGCTGTTTATCTTCCTTTTTTATTTGCATGGATATGTTGGACAGGGCTTTTGCTTTTCTGTCCTGGTCCCATGAAACAGTTTCTTGATTGAGCTTGATTAAAAGTTCTCTGGCCTCATGAAAGATGCTGGCTTTATCAGGATTTTCTTTGATCCATCTACTCCAAAATAAGTTCAAATGGCCCTTTTCTTCCTCCAAAACCCATTTTCTGAAGTCTTCATCTTCCAATAAATCCCTGGTAGTAGTGATATGCTCTTTCAATTGTATTTCCCTTTTTAGAACAAGAGGGAGCTACTTACCAGATCTAACAAAAAAAAATGATTTTTTTTATAAAAGACTTCCCAAAAGAAAAATCAGGGCAAACAGGAGGAATTTGGATCGGTGTTTTTGGAAGTCCCGTTTGAGTTCTTTTATGGCTCTGAAAATGACATTATAAATGGTGGACACTTCAATGCCCATGATCGCGGAGATTTCCTGATAGGACAAATTTTCGATGTAGCGTAAATGCAGGGCCTCGCGTTGCCTATTGGTCAGGTCTTTCATGGAAAGGTCCAACAGGGCCAGATTCCCTTCCTGGGTTTCCTTTTGGATCAGCTGCTCCTGGTGACTTTCCCCGACGGTTTGACAAAAGTTGTTTTCAGGGATGATTTTAAACTTCCCCTTCTTTTTGATTTTTAGCAGCAATTCCCTTTTGAAGGATTTTAGTATGTAGAATTTTACCGAGTCTGAGATGGCTATTTTATGGCGGTTTTGCCACAAGGAAATAAAAACATCCTGTACGGCATCCTCGATCAAATCAAAATCGGAACTGATCCGCTGCCCGTACCGAAAAAGGTCATCGGCATATTTTTCATAAATAAAAGTAAAGGCAGCCTCATCACTTTCTTTTACAAGAAACCAGATATGCTCATCGGTAAAGTGATGGAAATGAGGGTACATGGGATTGGCTAACGGTTATTGGGCATATGCCCAAGTTAGCTGAAACCCTGCATCTTTTATAGAAGGATTTTACCCATATTACGACTTTTATTTGCCATAGTGATATAAAACAAAAGAGTCATTCTGCCCTTTGGGTGAAATGACTCTTTTAGAATTATCTTTAGTTTTGATATTAAAACACCTCACTGGCAACCTTGTGCACTGTGCTGGCCTTGCTCATGGTGTAATAATGAAGGCAAGGCACACCAAAATCTATCAGTTCTTTACTCTGCTGTATGGCCCATTCTATCCCTACTTGCCTTACATCTGCATTGTTTTTACATTTTTCCAGCTCATCCATCAAAGCATCCGGAAGATCCAGGAAAAAGGTTCTTGGCAACATGGTCATTTGTCCCAAAGTCGTAATCGGCTTAAGTCCTGGAATGATCGGAACGTCGATGCCTGCCTCTCTTACCTGTCTGACAAACTCAAAATACTTTTGGTTGTCAAAAAACATTTGGGTCACAATATATTCTGCACCGGCATCTACCTTGGCCTTTAGATATTTCAGGTCAAATTTGAAACTCGGAGCTTCAAAATGCTTCTCCGGGTATCCGGCAACACCTATACAAAAATCCGTGTGAAAACCCGTTTCTGTTTCCTCATGAAGGTATTTTCCTTTGTTCATGCCCACAATCTGTCCGACCAACTCGTTGGTATAATTGTGCCCATCTTCCTCAGGGACAAACCGACCTTCTGATTTTGGAGCATCACCTCTCAGTGCCAAAACATTTTCCACACCGATAAAATTAAGGTCGATGAGTACGTTCTCTGTATCTTCTTTGGTAAAACCTCCGCAAAGAATATGGGGTACAGCGTCCACTTTAAACCTGTTCATCAAGGCAGCACAGATCCCCACTGTTCCTGGCCGTTTACGGGTACTTACCTTTTCCAGCAAACCATTGTTATGCTTTTTATAAATAAACTCCTCACGGTGGTAGGTGACATCAATGAAGGGAGGCTCAAATTCCATCAACGGAGCAATACCGTCCAGCATTTCATTCAGGCTTTGGCCTTTGAGTGGTGGTAGAATTTCAATTGAAAAAAGTGTTTTTTTCGCTTGTTTAATGTGTTCGGTTACTTTCATGTGTATTTGTAATTGTCACAGTGATAAGGAGCATGGCCCGAAAAATAAAAGGACAATGCTCCTTACAATTGATCGCAAAGCTAATGATTATTCCAATACAGGATTTAATTTAGGATTGTATGCCAGGTTTGGCGAGAGCCACTTTTCGGCCTGCTCTTTGGAAACGCCCTTTCTTCTGGCATAACTCTCCACCTGGTCCTCACCTATTTTACCCAATCCAAAATACTTACTGTCGGGATGGGCAAAATAGAAACCGCTTACAGAAGAGGTAGGGACCATGGCAAAACTTTCGGTGAGATCGACACCTATGTTTTTGTCAGCTTCCAAGAGTTTGAACAAAGTGATTTTTTCCGAGTGTTCCGGGCAGGCCGGATAACCCGGTGCAGGCCGGATGCCTGAATAGGCCTCTTTGATCAGTGCCTCATTGTCAAAACGCTCCTCTGCTGCATACCCCCAAAGTTCCTTTCGTATTACCTCGTGCATATATTCCGCTGCAGCTTCGGCCAGGCGGTCTCCCAATGCCTTGAACATGATCTCATTGTAATCATCTCCCACAGCTTTGAAAGCCGCCACTTTATCTTCCATCTTTAATCCGGCAGTTACTGCAAAGCCCCCAAAATAATCCACCTCTTCAGGATGTAGATAATCCGCCAAAGAGCGGTTGGGTACCCCTTTGCCTTTTTTGCCTTGCTGTCTTAGAAAGTGGAAGGTAGTGGAAGTGTCCTGATGGTCTTCGTCCAATAAGGTAATATCATCTCCGGATCTTCTTACCGGATAAAGGCCTACTACTGCCTTTGCCTCCAGCCATCCTTCTGCAATGATGCTGTCCAGCATTTCGTTGGCCTCGTCGTATAATTTCTTGGCCTGTACTCCCACTACCTCATCCTTGAGGATTTTAGGGAATTTGCCCGCAAGCATCCAGGTGCTGAAGAAAGGAGTCCAATCGATATAGTTTCTAAGGACATTAAGGTCCAGATCCAAAACGGTCTTTCCAAGTTTGGCCGGCTTAAAAGGAATATAATTATCCCAGTCAATGGCTACAGGATTGGCCTTCGCCTCCTCGTAGGTGGCCAGCTGTTTTGCTTCCTGTTTGGCCTGATGGGCCTCCCTAAGCTCATGATAGGTAGCCTTCATGTTCCTTTGATAGGCTTCACGGGAATCTTCGCTTATGGCCTCTCCTGCTACCGGAACTGATTTCGAAGCATCCAATACATGAACAACCGTACCGCTGTAGGCAGGATCAATTTTTACCGCAGTATGGATCTTACTGGTGGTGGCACCACCTATCAACAGGGGTATGGTCAAACCCTGTCTTTCCATTTCTGATGCTACATTGACCATTTCATCCAGTGATGGGGTAATCAGCCCGCTCAGGCCTATGATGTCCACGTCGTTTTTGATCGCCTCGTCAATGATGGTCTGGGCATCCACCATCACTCCCAGATCAATGATCTGGTAGCTGTTGCAGGCCAACACCACGCCGACAATGTTTTTACCGATATCATGTACGTCGCCCTTCACTGTAGCCAAAAGCACCTTTTTGATGGAACTCTTGGATTCATTGAAATCAGCATCTCCAGCTTTGGGCATAAAAGGCTCCAGATAGGCCACGGCTTTTTTCATCACCCGGGCAGACTTTACCACTTGCGGCAGGAACATTTTCCCTGAACCAAACAGGTCTCCTACCACATTCATGCCGTCCATCAAAGGCCCTTCTATCACTTTCAGGGGACTTTTTAAATTTTGACGGGCTTCTTCAGCATCTGCCTCAATATAATCGATGATCCCTTTGACCAGGGAATGTTCAATTCTTTTTCCTACCGGTTCGGATCTCCAGGCCTCATTGGCCACTTCCTTTTTGCCTGATGATTTGACTGTTTCGGCAAATTCAAGCAGTCGCTCAGTGGCATCGTCCCTCTTGTTCCACAATACATCCTCTACATGCTCCAGCAGGTCCTTGGGAATGTCATCGTATACTTCCAGCATGGCTGGATTGACAATCCCCATGTCCATACCGTGCTGTATGGCATGGTAAAGAAAGGCGGCATGCATGGCTTCGCGTACAGGGTTATTGCCCCTAAAAGAGAAACTGACATTACTCACACCACCACTGACTTTAGCCCCCGGAAGGTTTTGTTTGATCCATTGGGTAGCTTTGAAAAAGTCAATGGCATTGGTCCGGTGCTCCTCCATACCCGTGGCAACAGGGAAGATGTTGGGATCGAAAATGATATCCTGCGGATTGAACCTTACCCTTTCCACCAAAATATCATAACTTCTTTTACAGATATCCACCCTTCGCTGATAGGTATCGGCCTGTCCATCTTCATCAAAGGCCATGACCACTACTGCAGCACCAAATTTCTTTATGGTCTTGGCCTGATGGATAAATTCTTCCTCTCCATTTTTCAAACTGATGGAGTTGACGATTCCCTTGCCCTGGATACATTTCAGGCCTGCTACGATAATGTTCCATTTGGAACTATCGACTACGATAGGAATCCTGCTTATCTCTGGTTCGGAGGCTAAGAGGTTAAGGTATTTGACCATGGCAGCCTCTCCATCCAGCATCCCCTCATCCATACAGACGTCAAGTACCTGGGCGCCACCGCGTACCTGGTCAAGGGCCACTTCCAGGGCTTCATCAAACTGCCCATTTAATATCAAACGGGCAAATTTCTTGGAACCGGTAACGTTTGTTCGTTCCCCGATATTGACAAAATTCAACTCAGGGGTAAACACCAAAGGCTCTAAACCTGAGAGTTTTAACAGGTCATTGTATTTTTTTTTGTCCATTCCCACTATTCTTCTTCAGTTACAAATGCTAGTTTTCTGGGTTGGTATTTTTTGCTCGTTTCAGCAAGGGTTCTGATATGTTCCGGAGTCGTGCCGCAGCATCCCCCCAAAATATTGATCAGGCCATCCTGGAGAAATTCTTCCACTTGATCGGACATTTCTTTGGCCGTTTGGTCATACTGTCCAAACTCGTTGGGCAATCCGGCATTGGGGTAGGCGCTGACATAAAAGGGGGCTTTTTCAGCCAAGACCTTAAGATAAGGCCTCAGCTCTTTCGCTCCCAATGCGCAGTTGAGCCCTATGCTAATCAACGGAACATGTGACATGGAAATCATAAATGCTTCAGTGGTCTGTCCGGACAGGGTTCTTCCTGATGCATCGGTGATCGTTCCCGAGATCATAATGGGAATACCGCCTTCCTGTGGATCCAAAGGGATACCCTTTTCCTCATACACTTCCTGGATGGCATATAGCGCAGCTTTTGCATTCAAGGTGTCAAAGATGGTTTCCACCAAAAGGATGTCTGAACCACCGTCCAATAAGCCCCTCACCTGCTCGGCATATGCTTCTGCCAGTTGGTCAAAAGTGACCGCACGGTAACCGGGGTCATTGACATCCGGGGAGATGGAGGCTGTTCTGTTTGTAGGCCCGATGGCTCCCGCTACGAAACGCGGCTGGTCGGGGGTCTTTTCAGAATAGGCCAAAGCCACTTCCTTGGCAATTTTTGCCGATTCTACATTAAGCTCATAAGCCAAATGGGGCAGGTCATAATCTTCCTGAGCAATGGAAGTACTGCTGAAAGTGTTGGTCTCTAAAATATCCGAACCAGCTTTCAGGTACTCCTCGTGGATTTGTCTGATGACATCCGGTCTGCTTAGGGACAGCAAATCGTTATTGCCCTTAAGTGGCTTGGGGTGACTCTCCAAAGCAGGCGTCCTGAAATCCTTTTCATCCAATGTATAACGCTGGATCATGGTACCCATGGCCCCGTCGAGGATCAAAATTTTCTTTTTAAGCTGTTGGAGTAATATATCCGTTCTAGTATTCATGCTCATCTGTTCATCTAAAAGCTTATATCGAGCAAAGAACCGGAAGAAAAACTTGGCATTCATCTACCGCTCATCTATTCCTGTCTTTCACAGGATGGGAGTTAGCACCTTGCTAGATTCAGGTTGCTAAGACGTCATAGGGCCCTTCCCTCGGTCTTTCTCGATAAGCAATCCCAAAGTTAACAGGAAAAGATGGAAAACAATTGCAAATAGCAGAAATTATTTGCGGTGAGGCGATTTTGCTCATCCCGAAAATTCCACCAAACGACGGCCTTAGTGGAAAAACTTGGGTGACCTGATGTGCTGTGAAAGCTGACGCCCTCCTGCGGCGCTTTATAAACTGCTGATAGCGTTACAACTACCGCTTCTGGAAAACTTTTTACTTAATTGAAAGAAATTATTAAGGCCTTATTCCTACCCCCAATTGCAAATAGGGTCCGGCCATGTACTTGGCCATGCTCTGGTCAGCCAATCGGTACCTGGCCAGTGGGACTTCATATCCTCCGTATAGGGTGTAGACCAATGCTGCCTGGGTCTTTTTCGACAAGGGAGAAGCGTACGAAAAATAAACTTCAGGCTTTGCCATGGCGCCGGCATTTTTGAGTTCTCCATCATAATCCGGAAGATCGATCATTTCTGGAAAACCGATTTTGTATTTGTGCAGCATGGTATAGCGGATGTTGGCATAGCCAAGGCCACCGGTCACCCCCAGCTCCCAATTGTTCAGATCAAAGAGTTTTTTTCCAAAATTGCCATAAATCCTCAAGCTGTTCAGGTTGTGCACATAGGTTTCATTGGCCTCACCACTCATGCTGAGGTTAAATAGGTCCAAACCATAAAGTGTGCCCCGGTTTTCTCCAAGTATCTTTAGTCCGATATTGTATGGTGTACCGGAAAGCTTGCGGTATCCCTTTTCTTCCAAAAGGTTGTTAAGGGCATTGGGCTTGGTAAAATGCTGACCATAAAAAACATGAAAGCCCAAGGAAGCATCACGATAAAAGTAGTTTCCCTCAGGCAAGCTTATTCCCGCTCCTAAACGGACAAAGGCCCCGCTCTGGAGATTGTCAAAATTCATATTGTTGATCTTCCAGGACTCTTCGAAGGGATTGAAAGAATAGCCCACCTTGGCCATTAAGCTCAAGACTTCTTCCCTTGGGAGTATATCCAGGTCATAGCCCAGCTCAAAACCGATTTCTGTCAGGAAACCACCTAAATTTTGGCTCCCTTTGGTCACATCGTTTCTTCTTAAAATATAGCCGCGTGCAGGCTGTTCCAAAAACTCCCCTAAACTTACTTCCTCCCTATCTTGGAGCATTTGAAAGTTAAGGTACCCCAGTCCGATGGACATATAATGGATCAATTGAAACCGGCCTTCTTCCGTAAAACTATAGCCAAAGCTTACAAAGCCCCTTGTGGTTCTGTAATCCATCTCATAATCGCCAAAACTGCTTTTCATACCATTGTTCTGGTACAGTTCGGCACCGATGATAAAATCATTGAACCTGGTCTGGTAGCCCAGGCCATAACTTTTGTACCCGTTGGGCATGGGGTCTGCTCCCCTATCTTCCAGCAGTTCATTGAAATCGAGTAAGGTTCCGCCTGAAAATCCATAATAGGCATTGAAGCCGGTTCGTTGGTAACCACTGCTCTGGGCCAGAACACCTTGCCAAGTGAAAGCTAAAACAATAAAAATGATCAGGTATCTCATGAAGATTGATTTCAACCCAAAATTAAAATTATAATGATGTTTTTCGATAATTTTTTCTGTTAAAATGAAAGGGGCAATCAACTTTATGCCCTACATCGGATATATCAATTATCGTCCGGTATAACTGCTTCAGATGGAATCGTCAGACTGAGCATCACTTTACCCACCAATAATCCATTCGGTATACCCCAAGACCAGACTGCCTTATCAAAGCCTCCCCCTCAATACAAGTCCAAAGTAAAGAGGGCTTTTCATTCTTTAACAAAGCCTGTGCCCATATTTTCCTAACCCTAGTCATGGATTTACGTAAATTCTTCTTGTATCGAAATTAATTTTTTATCAACACTAAATATTACTGATTAAATCAAACCAAACATGATTACGACAACAACGCCTCATGTCGAAGGACATGAAATCAAAAAGTATTGCGGTATTGTAACCGGTGAAACGATCATAGGTGCCAATATCTTCCGTGACTTTTTTGCGGGAATCACCGACATTGTGGGAGGCCGGTCAGGTGCTTATGAAAAAGTACTTAAGGAAGCCAAAACCACTTCCTTGGCAGAAATGGAAATGCAGGCCAGGGCACTTGGAGCAAATGCGGTAGTGGGGGTGGATTTGGATTATGAAACTATCAGAGATGGAATGCTGATGGTCACGGCCAGCGGCACCGCCGTGCTTATTGAGCAAAAATAGCCAAAACCGAATAGCTGTAGTTTGCAGTATAATTAACTTATTTCTCGCCGGGTCGCGGAAGCCGTATAATTTTTGCGTTTAACGCTTCATCCTTAGGGCTTCTGCTTCTTTGCGAGAAATAGTGCTTTTAGGTCCTTTAGAGATGTTTGTTGCCTAAAGCGGCCACCATTTTCTCCTTATCTCCTTTTTTGATCACCTCGTTGTTAATGACCATAATGGGGCCCGTTTTGCAAAAGTCCATGCATTTTGTTTTTACCAATTTGTATTGTCCTTTATGATCATCCAATTTGATCACATCCTTTGCCTCCTTCAGCAAAGCCTTACACCCGTTTTTTTTGCAGTCAGACCCTGTGCAAACAAAAATAAACTTTCTATATCTTCCCATGATCATCTAAAGGTTTGATACTAACTGTAACAACAATCCGCACAAATAAGCTCCGTATGTACCGGCCGCATAGCCAAATACTGCCAGCAGGACTCCCACAGGAGCCAAGGAGGGATTAAAGGCCGAAGCCACAATCGGAGCGGAGGCAGCCCCACCAACATTGGCCTGCGAGCCCACCGCCACGAAAAAGAAGGGGGCTTTGATAAGGTAAGCCACTACCAACATGACTGTAATATGCACTGCCATCCAAACGATCCCCACCAAAAACAAAGTAGGGTTATCTAAGATAGCGAATAAATCCATCTGCATCCCCACGGTAGCAATCAAAACGTATAACAGCACACTCCCAAGACGGGAAGCACCTACCCCCTCGAGATCTCTGGCCTTCGTAAAGGAAAGGATCAGCCCGCCGGTAGTGGCAATGATGACTATCCAAAAGAATTTGGAATCCAGGGAATACTTTTCCAATTCCGGATGGTGGGTGCCTATCCAAGGGGCAATATAATCTGCCATCCAGTGAGCCAGTCCGGTGAGCACAAAGCCTATTCCCAATACCTTAAAAGTATCCCCCATGGTGGGGATTTTCATGATACTTCCTCTGTAAGATTCGACGCTTTTTTGTAATTCCTTGATGGCTGAGCTATCAGCTTTGAAGATACGGTCCACCCTTGAAGGATTGCCGGCCCAATACAGCAGGAAGGCCAGCCATAAATTGGCGATGACCACATCTACTGCTATCATCTGGCTAAAAAGCTGCGGACTGGCACCAAAAGTCCTGAGCATAGCGGTCTGATTGGCCCCTCCTCCTATCCAGCTTCCTGCAATGGTGGCCAAGCCTCTCCAGACCTCATCCGGCCCTACCCCTCCCAGTACAGAATTATCCACGGCCGATACGATCAATAAAGCAATGGGGCCCCCCAAGATAATCCCCACGGTTCCGGAAAGGAACATGATCAGTGCCTTAGGGCCCAATCGGATAATTCCTTTAAAATCTATGCTGAGGGTAAGCAAGACCAGAGAAGCCGGCAACAAATACCTGGAGGCAACCTGATAAAGATTGGAAGTTTCACCCGAGATTATTCCTAAAGTATTGAGAATGGAGGGTAAAAAATAGCATAGTAAAACAGAGGGTACTACACCATAAAACTTTTTCCAAAAGGTTTTATGGCTGCCTGAAGTGGCAAAAACAAGGGCCAATATGCCCATCAAAAGTCCCAAGACAACAGCGTCATTGGTAATCAAAGGAGAAGTTTCCTGCATCTATAATGGGGTTTACAAGGCTATCATGATACTTTCGGTTAATCTATCGGTGTTTTCTGCACTTGGTATTTAGAGCATTACGCAGTGCAAAACAAATAAAAGCTTCAAGAAATAAAAATAGTAGGCTTTCAACTTATTGCCATATAGCCATCAATTCACCCAGAATCATCGCAGTAGCTCCCCAGACAACCTCCTCATCGATGTCAAAATAGGGCGCCATCACTTGGTGTCCAGAATGCAGCTTAAGCTCGGTTTCTTTTCTGATCCTATGGTCCACCAGTTCTTCAAACCTGCAATGGATGATTCTGCTGACCTCCCTCGGATCAGGTTTGAAATGAGGTAGGCTATCAGTAAAGCCAATATAAGGCGTCACTAAAAAATTGCTGGGGGGAATGAAGAGATTGGATAGTTTTCCTATCAATTTGATCTGTTCTTTGTCTACTCCTATTTCTTCTTCAGTTTCCCTTAAAGCAGTTTCCTGCAGGTTTTGATCCTGTGGTTCCCATTTGCCACCGGGAAGTGATACCTGTCCACTATGGGTACCGTCATATTCTGGTCTTTTGATAAAAGGCACCGTACAGCCGCCTAGCCCAGGGTACAGTAATAGCAGCACGGCCCCCTTTCTGGCATTTTTTTGATCATGTTGTGCAAACCGGGCCTCATTGATGGGCTGTGGGGCCATGGTGATCTGTCCCTGCCTGCCTGGAAGGGGATTTTTCAATTTGGTTTCAAGATGATGTACGACCGTTTCTAATCTCATGCTATTACAAGTGCTTTTCTATCACGCAACAATCCTTAGTTGACTAAAATTCAATTGCTGCTTGTAAAAAGTGATTTACAACAAAAAAGGTCCGAACAGAATGCGGACCTTTTTTTACTATCAAACCTATTAAACCTATTGTTGAATTATTCAATGAGTTGAATAACTTAACGGAAAGGTAAAAAATTATTCTCAATATGCAAACAATCGTTTGCGGAAGAAAAACAATACTGATATTGCTCTTTTATTTTTCAAGCAGCATTTCCCAAATATCCTTCTCAGATCAAAGAAATTCAATAGTATTTTATTTCTTGAAACGGTCCAAGTGCTAATTGATTAAGCCTCAGCTTTTTTGGTGAAATAAGTGATTTATTTTTAGGACTTTCGGGATTTTACATGCTGACCAAAGTGGATTTAATTATATTTCGACCCTAAGAAAGAATAATAATTTCACCATGCTGCAAACCAAATCGGAAATTCTAGTTGTCGTCAATGAGATTTTGGAAGGGTATAAAAAATACATTGCCGCATTCCACGAGCACACCAAAAGAGCACCTATCTATTTCAGAGAGCGGGACTGGGATGGCGTACAGCTTAACCACCGTCAACGGTTACGGCTTTACAAGGACTGCGTCAATGAAGTAGTCCTTATCAGCAAAAACCGCTTTGGCGAATATTTAAAAGACAGGAAATTCTGGTACGAAGTAAAGCAGTGTTTTTCTTTCGAAATTGATCAGCGAAAGGATAAGGAGTTGGCAGAGTCCTTTTACAATTCGGTCATCCGGAAATCAGTAGCAGAACTGAGCATAGATGAAGAACTTATGTTTGTCCTGGAAGGCTATGATTCCTGTGAAATCCATCCCCAGGAACCCTTATTCAATAATTACCCCTCTCACTGGGGTGTTCAGAAGATCATCCGGAAGATATTGGAGGATTTTGATTTTCAAGCTCCCTATTACCAAAAAGAAAAGGATGTCCAATTCCTGGTCAGGAGTATCAGGGAAATTATTTTAACCCGGTATAAAGTGGATGAAAACACTACCACTCAGGTCCTAAAGCAGGTTTTTTACCGAAACAAAGCCGCCTACCTTATTGGAAGGACTTTTTTAGGTGGCAAATGGATGCCCTTTATTATTCCCTTTATGCATGGGCCAAAGGGGGTGTTTGTCGATACATTGATTTTTGACCCTAACCTGATGAGTGCCATATTCAGCTATACCCGCTCCTACTTTATGGTCGAAACAGAAATCCCTTCCCAAATTGTGGCCTTTCTGAATTCGGTGATCACCCATAAGAAAGTCTATGAGCTCTACAATGCCATCGGGTTTAACAAACACGGAAAGACAGAGTTTTATAGGGATTTTCTCAATCACCAAAAGACCAGCGATGACCAATATGTCGTGGCTCCAGGGATTAAAGGCATGGTGATGACCGTGTTCACGCTCCCCTCCTACAATATTGTTTTCAAGGTGATCAAAGATAATTTTGATCCGCCTAAAAACATGACCAGACAAGAAGTAAAGGACAAGTACCGCCTGGTTTCCTTGCATGACAGGGTCGGTCGAATGGCCGATACCCATGAGTTTGAGCATTTCCAGTTGCCCTTGGAAAGGGTACACCCTGATTTGCTCCGGGAACTCAGAAACACGGCCAATTCACTGATTGAAATAAAAGGGGATACGCTTTGCATCAAACACCTCTATACTGAAAGGAGGCTTACCCCGCTGAACATGTACCTGGAGGATTGCTGTCTGGATGATGCCAAAATAGCGGTGGAAGAGTATGGAAATGCTATTTTACAATTGGCCAAGGCCAATATTTTTCCAGGGGATATGATGACGAAGAATTTTGGGGTTACCCGTCAGAAAAGGGTCATCTTTTATGATTATGACGAAATCGAGTTCCTGACCAAAATGAATTTCAGGGAAAAACCCAAGCCGGTGACATTTGACCAGATTTATGCCTCCAAGCCATGGTATGATATCGCCAAAAATGATGTGTTTCCAGAGGACTTTAAGCGATTTATGATCGGAAGGAAGGATGTGAAGCCCCATTTCTTTGAATTTCATAAGCTGCTCTTTGATGCCGAGCATTGGAAGGCCATTCAGCACCGTATCGAAAACGGAGAGTTAATCCATGCGTTTCCCTATCCGGATTACATGAGGTTCAGGCCAGATGAAGAAGTTTAGCCCCTGTTCAACTCATTTTCGGTACTTCCGAAACAACCCTTAAAGGCCTTACCTATTATTTTCCTGGACAAAAGATATTTTCTAGATGATCCGTTCAATTTCGTGCATCGTATATTTTGATAATTGAAGTTAATTAATTAATATTCAGTATGTCAGCTTGAAAATTGCCCAATATTGTATTTTCAAAACGGCTGATGTCAATTCATCCTAAATTAGCACTAAAACCGAACCCCAACTAGACTGTCATACTACCATGATTACCTATGCTTAATTAGAAGATCTAAAACACCAGGGAAATGAAAAAAGCTCATCTATGTCTCATTTTAACGCTGTTCCTGTTTACAGCTTGCTTTTCATCCAAAGACTTTGTCGCCGAGTACGATTATGATTACCGAGGTAACTTCAAAAAGTATAAAACCTTTGCCTTTATGGAAGACACCGGGACAGATTCCATTAAGCATATTCCCATCATCGACAAAACCATCGTTTCCAGGTTGAATTCCCAAGGGTTTACCCATCAGCTGAACAAACCGGATATCCTGATATATTACAAACTGTTCATTAGCCAAATCAGGTACCGCGGGTATATCCAGCCGGAGTTTGACAACTGGCTGTCCAGCAGAGGCCTGGAAATACTTAAAGAAGAGGAAGAAAAAGAACGAAAAGGTAAGGAAGAAGAAGAAAGTGATGAGGAAAGGCAAGCCGGCGAAGACTACGACAATATTAAATATTATGAAAATGATGGGATGCTGATCATCTATGTCATCGATTATAAAAAGAACAAAACCATTTGGCAAGGATATACCGCCGCCAATTTCGATATCAACTCTCCCAGTATCAACCTTGACCTTACCCGGGCGACTTATAAAGTCATGAACCAGTTCAGGTTGGTTACCAATAATTATTCATTTTAGAATTAACGTAATTAAGATTGATTGCTAGCCCCTTTACAAAGGGGCTTTTTCGTTCTTTTCAAGCGAAAGACCGTATTGATAAGCCTCCCATATGGCCTCCAATCGCTGCTTGAAATTTTTAGGTCGCTCCGAATAGCATTTACTGCCTAAATCAAGTGCATTTAGACTGCACAAAGACTTATGATAAGCTACAGTTTCATCGAAAGCCAACCTTTCTTTGGTATTGGAAATAAACACCCCTTCCGTTTCTATCATCTCCTGTAGTACTACCAGGTCATGCCCCTCTCCTATATAATCGGTCAGCTGGTGCATTTCCCCCTCCCAAAAGGTCATTAAGTTTGGCCACAATGGGTTAAGGAACTCCAGCTGGTAACGAAGGTATTTCGCCTGCTTTCTCCATTCATGGAAGTCTTCTGACTTGCCGGTTGCCTCGGCAATTTTCCTTAATCGGTACCCTTTTTTGTATACTTTTGTTATGCTTGAGGACAGTACATCGAAAGATGACCGCTCCAAAGACCAATCTTCTATCTCTGTTAGTTTTTCCTGTATTTGGAGGTTTATGGACTCTAAGACTTTCTCCTTCTTGAGCATTTGCTTTTCAAGTGTCGATTTTGCGCGGTCAAGTTTCTTGGCGATTGTTCGGCAGGTGCTTTTATTGGCCGGATGATCTTTGGTGGCATAAAGCCTCACCAGGGTGTCCTGAACCGCCTGATAATCCCTTAACTTACTGACGGCCCTCCCTGCATCCCTAAAGAAAATATTTTCCTCAGTATAGCCGGGAAATCCTTCTTTAACAGCTCTCAGTAATCCGCGGATCTTTTTGAGTGATTTTCTAATATCGTGAATGCGTTCAGGAGGAGCCTTACGGCTGCGCAACACTTCAGCAATGGACTGGCACTGTTCTGTAATCAGCCTCTTCCAACCAGTGGCTATATTTTCATCTTTGTTTAAGCTAATTGTATCCATGGTATAAATTAGCATTATATCTCATGTACTCATAGAGAATGGCTTAATTATTATCCTGCGTTGGACCGCTTTATCAAGGTTTAAATGGTAAAAAATTATTTTTAAAAATGGGGATATCACGATTCAATTAAAGGTTAAAATAGTATTGTCCCACAACTGGAATTATTTTAGATATATTTTTCCTCCTGAATCACAGAAGCTTAATTAATAAACCGCCTAAAACAGTAAAAAAACATGAATTAATTAAGGATTCAAGTTTGTATAAATGGATAATTATCGTTTATATTTGCATCGTCGTAAAGGGAAAGCGCAGCGAGGGTCAAGGCGCCCGCAGGTTCCACTACGATGCCTTCATTGTTGTAGAGGTTCAGGATAGTGGTACAGATCCGGCCTTCCGGAACCAGCAGCATTTCATCCAGGTTTTTCTGACAAATGGTAAAAGTAAGGTCCCCCACTTTTTTTACCGCTGCACCATCCACAAAACCATCTATTTCGGTTAAGGGGGTGTTTTTCTGGTTTTGAATGGAGGTCAACATGGATGGGGCTCCTTTTGGTTCCGTTCCGATGATATGGGTATTGGGGCTGATTTTGTCAAAATAAGTGGATACCCCGGCAGTAAGCCCTCCGCCTCCAATAGGTAAAAAGAGGCAGTCTATAGGGAATTTGGCTTCATCCAGTATTTCTTTGCCTACGGTTCCCTGACCTTCTATTACCTTAATATCGTCAAAAGGGTGGACAAATACCGCTCCTTTTTCCTTGCAATAATCTGATGCAGTTTGGTATGCGTCATCATAGGTGTCCCCGGACAGGACAATTTCCACCATGTCTTTCCCAAATAGTTTCATCCGGTTGATTTTTTGGGCAGGGGTTGTGGAAGGGATAAAGATGGTTCCTTTGATTCCTAGTTTTTTACAGGCAAAAGCCACTCCTTGTGCATGATTTCCGGCGCTGGCGCAGACCACCCCTCTGGCTTTTTCTTCTTCGCTTAAAGTAGAAATCTTGTAATAGGCACCTCTCAATTTATAGGACCTGACTACCTGTAGGTCCTCCCTTTTTAAGTACACATTGCATCCGTACTCTTCACTCAACTGATAGTTGTACTGTAATGGAGTGGGAGAGATGACTTGGGCCAATGTATGGCTAGCCTGGATGATACCTTCAAAAGAAACAGAAACACTCATTTGAATAAAATAATCTACTTTTAAACGCTATAAAGATAAGCTATGTTTGGGCAAACTAGGAGATAAGCAGGTGGAAACCGTACTTTTTATAAAAGAAAAAAGCCTTGCAACGCAAGGCTTTAGCGGAATGGACGGGACTCGAACCCGCGACCTCCTGCGTGACAGGCAGGCATTCTAACCAACTGAACTACCACTCCAAGTATTTTAAATAAGTAGTGGACAAATGATTTTTAGATTCATTAAAATCCTTTCATCAAGAAAACGACTACTTTTAGTATTAATTAGTATCTTCTCAAAATGCTTTAAAACAAGAACGAAATTGCTTTCTAATGTATTTGCGGAATGGACGGGACTCGAACCCGCGACCTCCTGCGTGACAGGCAGGCATTCTAACCAACTGAACTACCACTCCAAGTATTTTAATAAGTAGTGAACTGGCGACCTTCCCGACAAGTCGGGACTTTCTAACCAACTGAACTAACACTCCAAGTAATTTTATAAGTAGCGAACTGGCGACCTTCCCGACAAGTCGGGACTTTCTAACCAACTGAACTACCACTCTATTACTATAGAAGAAAATATCCCTTGATGTTTCTGAAGAAAATCTTCATTTACTTATGGATATTCTTTTTTACATGGAAGAAAACAAACTTTCTGCTAATATTTCAAAATCAACTTTCAGAAGATACAAGCGGAATGGACGGGACTCGAACCCGCGACCTCCTGCGTGACAGGCAGGCATTCTAACCAACTGAACTACCACTCCGTTTTGTCTTTTTGAACACTCCTCGTTTGAAGTGATGCAAAGGTAGCAGTAATGTTTTTTAAAGCAAAACTACATTGTAAAAAATATGACACCAGAGCTTTATTGCACTCTTATTCAGAGCAAAAATTTTGGTGATAAGCCTCTATATAAGGTCAATTTTCTGAAAAAGGATTTATGGGCGAGGAAACCATCAAACAGGTTTTAAAGGAAAAATAATATTGATATTGGACGCTGAAGGACACCTGATCCCAGCGAAATTGCAGAAATTTCTTAAAAAATAAATGTTTGTGTTATAAAACTAATATATTGAGAATAAAATAATTAGGTTTGGATATTGTTGAATTTACTGTTTGAAGGGCGGGAGAATTTAAAAGACAACTATACCAAAGATTTTACTTCGGGATAATCTTTTTATCTTTGTCGTGATAAAAATATGTAGATATGGTCTTAGAATTTGAAAAGCCGATTGCTGATTTAGAGCAAAAACTTCAGGAAATGAAGGATTTGGCTAAAGGCAAACAAATCGATTTATCAGGCGATATAGAGTCTTTGGAAGATAAAATACAAACTTTGAAAAAAGAAACGTTTCAAAATTTAACCAGATGGCAGAGGGTTCAGCTCTCAAGACATGCTGATCGGCCATATGCCTTGGATTATATTTATGAAATCACCAATGACTTCATCGAGTTGCACGGTGATAGAAATGTAAAAGACGATAAGGCAATGGTAGGTGGTCTCGGGGATGTCGATGGCCGTACCGTGATGTTTATCGGACAGCAGAAAGGTAGAAATACCAAACAGCGCCAGGAGCGTAATTTTGGTATGGCTAACCCTGAAGGCTATAGAAAAGCGCTGCGTCTGATGAAAATGGCCGAAAAATTCGGAAAGCCTATTGTTACCTTAATAGATACTCCAGGTGCATTTCCAGGTTTGGAAGCTGAAGAAAGGGGACAAGGAGAGGCCATCGCCAGAAATATCAAAGAGATGTTTATGCTGAAGGTTCCTATCATCTGTATCATTATAGGTGAAGGGGCATCCGGAGGTGCATTGGGGATTGCCATTGGTGACCGGGTATTGATGCTCGAAAATTCTTGGTATTCAGTGATCTCTCCCGAGAATTGTTCTACTATTTTATGGAGAAGCTGGGACTATAAGGAGCAGGCAGCGGAAGCCCTTAAACTGACCGCTTCAGATATGATGAACAACAAGCTGGTAGACGGGATCATTCCTGAACCACTAGGTGGTGCTCATAAAGACATGAAAGGCATGGCGGCCACCCTGAAGGAGGCCATCAAAGAGGCCCTTAAAGAATTGGATAAAATGAAGCCCGAAAACAGAATAGATAAGCGTATCGATAAGTTTTCTAATATGGGCGTTGTCAACGAATAAGTTGGCGTAGTTATAGAAAAAAAGCCTCTGTATCCGCAGGGGCTTTTTTGTCTTAATACTTTAAGTGATTGAATCTAATTTTCTGTATTTCAGTTATCTATAAAATTCTGTTTTGAATGGAATTACACGTGATCAATACCGGTTTTTTCAAGTTGGATGGGGGAGCGATGTTTGGGGTGGTACCCAAGTCTTTATGGCAGCGGACGAACCCTGCGGACGAGAACAACCTTTGTACTTGGGCGATGAGATGTCTTTTGGTGCAAGAAGGAGATCGCTTGGTATTGATAGACAACGGCATAGGGAATAAGCAAAGCGATAAGTTTTTTTCGCATTATTATTTACATGGAGAGGACAGTTTATCAGGTTCTTTGCAAAAAGCAGGTTTTTCGGTAAGTGAGGTAACGGACAATTTTTTGACCCATCTTCATTTTGATCATTGTGGGGGAGGCGTACAATACCAGAAGGGTACCGATAAGCCGGAAATGGTTTTTAATAAAGCGCAATACTGGACCAATAAAGATCACTGGCAGTGGGCTACTGTGCCCAATGCGCGGGAAAAGGCCTCTTTTCTTTCGGAAAATTTGTTGCCCATGCAGGAAAGTGGACAACTGGGCTTCCTGGACCTGGACAAGCCCGAATTGTTTTCGGGATTTAGTTTTTTTACGGCTGATGGACATACCGATAAGCAGATGATTCCTAAAATCCGCTATAAAGGGAAAACCATTGTTTTTGCTGCGGATCTGTTGCCATCGGTGGGGCATATTCCTTTGCCTTATGTGATGGGATACGACACCAGGCCACTGCTGACCATGCAGGAAAAGCAGGAGTTTTTAGAAGAAGCAGCTGAAAAGGAATACATCATCTTTTTGGAGCATGATCCCTTGCATGAGTGCTGCACGGTGAAAATGACCGAAAAGGGAGTTCGTTTGGACCAAACGTTTTCATTGAGTGAGCTCTAAACAAAAAATCGGAATCGCTCTGTCCGGGGGTGGTGCCAGAGGAATCGCCCATCTGGGGGTCTTGAAGGCCTTGGAGGAAAACAATATCATGGTGGATATGGTGGCAGGAACCAGTGCTGGGGCTATCGTGGGGGCTCTCTATTGCCAAGGATATACTCCTGACGCCATACTGGATATCATCATCAAGACCAACTATTTCAAGTTTTTGCGGCCAGCCATCAGCTGGAAAGCAATTTTGAAAATGGATACCATAGACCAGCTTTACAGTGTTCACCTGCCGGACAACAGCTTTGAAAAGTTGCAAAAGCCGCTTTGCATCGCTGCGACAGACTTGAAAAGGGGGAAGGTGGTCTACTTTTCGGAAGGCCCCCTGATCCCTCCATTGATGGCTTCCACCTGCATCCCCGGGATGTTTGAGCCCATTCAGATTGATGGTAAATATTACATCGACGGAGGTGTGCTGAACAATTTACCCATGGAACCCTTGGAGGGTAGATGTGATTATATTATCGGTGTTAATTGTAACCATTTGTCTGAGGAACATAATATCAATAATATTAAAAGAATGATCGAGCGGACGGTGATCATGTCGATGAACCATAATGTCTACAGCAGAAAGAATAGGTGCGACTTCTTCATTGAACCTGAAGGTTTGGCCAAATACGGGGTTTTTGACCTTAGGAAGTCCAAGGAGATTTTTTCTGCAGGCTATGATGCCGCACAAAAATATATTGCCCATAATCAATCATTGGCCGATCTTGGCTTAAGTGATGAAAACAATTCCCTTTAAACAATGAAATTACTAGCTCGTTTTGTATTTTGGATTACAGGTTGGAAAGTTGCCGGTGAATGGCCTAAAGACCTTAAAAAAGCAGTAATGGTAGCCATTCCCCATACCAGTAACTGGGATTTGCTGTATGCAAGAGCTGCTTTTTATATCATGGAGGTTCCGGTGAGGTTTACCATTAAAAAAGAAGTGATGGTCGGGCCTTTGGGATGGTTTATCAAAGGCTTGGGAGGCCTTTCCATAGACCGGCAAAAAGTAGTAGGCAAGAGGCAGCTGACCTATACGGAAGCCATGGTTGATTTGCTTAAAACCAGTGATGAGTTGGTGATGATGGTCACTCCGGAAGGCACCAGGGGTTATGCCAAAAGGTGGAAAACAGGCTTTTATCACATAGCCTTGGGCGCTGAGGTCCCCATTGTAGTGGGCTTTCTGGATTATAAGAAAAAGCATGCCGGTATTGGTCCGATAATAATGCCCAATGGCAATTTAGAGGAGCAAATGGAGGAAATCAAAGAATTTGGTCGTCAAGTGACTGCAAAATATCCCGATCAAGGTATTCGATAAGGAATTACAAGGATTTTCTCTTTTCAGTTTGTCGGCTTAGTTGGAGTATTGCTGTCTTGTATAGCGATAGACATAAACACAAATCCAAAGAGAATGATCAAACGAATAAAGAAACTTACCGTTTTCAAGATCCTTCAGGACAGTGTAATGGCATTTGGAAGAAGTGATTCCATGACCTATTCTTCCAGTATTGCCTTTTATACCTTATTTAGCATGCCTGCCTTATTGATCATTTTACTGAGTATTGGGGCGGCATTTTACAACGAAACAACCATACGGGAAGAACTGACCTCCCAGATTTCAACGCTTAGTGGTCCTGAAAGTGCCGAAGTGCTCAACCAGATTCTCTACAATGTGGCGATCGATAAAAAGGGGGTGGTTTCCAAAATCATTGCGATCGGCGTTTTGGCCTTTAGTGCCACCACCGTGTTTGTCAGCCTCCAAAATAGCATCAATCATATCTGGCATATCAGGCCCAAACCGGAAAAGGGGCTGCTAAAATACATTGTCAATCGTTTGCTCAGCTTTTCCTTAGTGGCCTCTATAGGTTTCATTATGTTGGTGTCCCTGATCATTGACACTTTATTGGTGGTGTTTTTTAACTATATAGCTGATTTCTTTGAAGGATATACCTTTTACCTGGCCTCAGCTACCAATTTTGTCCTGACCCAATCTTTGATGGTGGTGATATTTGGACTGATGTACAAGATACTCCCTGATGCCAGGGTGAAGTGGCGATCGGTTTGGCTCGGGGCCATCGTTACCATGGTGCTGTTTGCCATAGGGAAATACCTTATCGGTCTTTATCTGGGCAATAGTGATGTGGGCAGCGCTTATGGTGCGGCCGGATCCTTGGTCATCTTTTTGGTATGGGTTTACTATTCCACCAGCATATTCCTATTTGGAGCACATATCACTTATTATATCGCTGAGAAAACAGGAAGGGGAATAAGACCTATTAATCAGGCTGTCAAGATAGAAATCAAAGAATTGGATAAATGATGTTAACTGGTATAGCCACCATCTACCGTGAAAATGGAGCCCGTTATGTAGGAAGCAGCTGGTGAAGCCAGAAAGAGGGCCAAAGCGCCTATTTCTTCACATTCACCTATGCGCTTGATGGCCAGTCTTTTCATGATCATTTCCATAATCTGATCATTGGACCAAAGCACTTCACTGAACTTGGTTTTGATCACTCCCGGGCAGATGGCATTCACGCGGATTTTTTGCTGGCCCCAATCTTTTGCACAGACCTTGGTAAGGGAGTGCAAGGCAGATTTGCTCACACTATAAACGCCCAATTGAGGTTCAGGTGAAATCGCTCCTATTGAACTGATATTGATGATGGAGGCGCCTGAGGATTTTCTTAAGTGTGGAAGGCACAATTTGGAAAGCTCGAAGGGCGCGCGAACGTTTACCGCCATGATCTTGTCAAAAATTTCCAGAGAAGTTTCATGGACAGGACCACAATAGGGGTTGATGCCGGCATTGTTGACAAGGATGTCTATCTGACCGTAAATTTCTAGGGTTTTGTTGACCAGTTCTTCCAGTTCGTCATCATGGCTCACATTACAAACGACGCCTACCACATCATAACCTTTGTCGTTTAATTTTTTGGCGACCTGATCGAGGGATTCTTGGTTTCGGCTGCTGATGACCACTTTTGCGCCCGCTGCAGCAAAAAATTCCGCAATACTTAGCCCGATGCCTTTGCTGGCTCCTGTAATGATAGCTACTTTATTGTTTAACGCGAATAAGGCAGATAAATCCATGAATAATACCGGTTAGCTTGACTGAAAAATCTGCGATGAAGTTAAACAATCTCCTTTATTTGTATCTATATTTTGTGTTATTTTTTCGCTAAAAAATTACTGATGTCACCAACTCTTGAAAAATCTGCTTCATTTTTGCCTTAATTTGTCTCATTTAGTGTATTACAAACATTTATAGCCTTGTTTTTCCACCTTGCAGGAATTACCAAAACTGATAAGAGAAGACTTTGTTCCTACACCAAAAAACAAAAAGCCCGTTTTATAAAAACGGGCCTTTGATAAGAAATATGTCAGATTTAGAAATACATTAGTTAGAAGAGGCTGCCCTGAACAGCCCTTGGACGCTGTGCTTGGATGGTTCCTTTGAGCATATCCTGAATGAGTTTGATAAAACCGTTTTTCCAGTTTTCCTGACTGATTTTAACCTCCTTCTTTTCATAGTTGATGGGGCCGCTTAAGCGCTCATAGCCCAATAGCATTGTCCAGATGGTGTAGAAGGTTATTTCAGGTTGCAGGTCTGGTCTCATGCTCCCGTCCCTGACACCAAATGAAATAATTTGGATCCCTATTTTAGCCGGATCATGATGAATTTCAAGCAATTCGGTGAAATTGGGACTTTCCAGAATCAATGGGTCGATCAGTTGGCGCTTCGTGGCATCATTATACTTTTTCATAATGCCCATGAAGTTCAATATGGCTTCCTGATACATCCCGTTGTTTTCCGTAAAATCAATGTGCTTTTCTATCAGGATGTTAATCAACTCGGAGCCTGATTTACCCTTTGTTTTTTGGGTTTCACGGAATACCTCTTTGAGTTCTTCAAAGGCCTTCTTAGTGACGGCCATATAAAGGTCTTCCTTGTTTTTATAGTAGAAGTAGATGAGTCCCTTGCTCATTTTGGCCTTTTTGGCCACTTCATCCATTTTGGTGCTGTGGAAGCCTTTTGAACTGAACAAGCCAATGGCTGCTTCCAATATCTCTTTTTCTTTTTTCTGTCTTTCGTAAACGCCCATAGTTCCAAAAAGTAAGCAATGGTTAAATTGGATTTGAAGTTATTGAACTTTATTTAAAAATCGTAGTAAAAGTGTAAAAAACTTGAATAAGAGTTAAAAAATAGAAGTTTTCCTCAAAAATAGCGGTCTTACAAGGTGAGCCCTGTTGAGCCAATTTATGGGGAAGAAAGGATGAGATACCTCTAATAGAAAAAACTAGTCGAGTCTTTGCTGATGGTAAATGAAAACCGTCCCCACATAATCTGGGGACGGTTTAAGTCCATTCAAGCTATTTTATTCCACTACCTTAATGATGGAGTAGTTCTTTTTACCTTTTTGAACCAGCAAATACTTGCCCTGCAAAAGCTCTAGCTCATTTGCCGTGGCTTGTGGATCAGAAAGCTTGTTTTTATTGATGCTTACACCACCACCTTGGATCATTTTTCTGGCTTCACCTTTGGATTTGAAGATGATGCCCTGTCCTTTGTCTCCAAGCAGGTCGAGCACTCCGTCGAGTCCATCAAATTCTTCCTGGCTGATTTCCACTTGGGGTACTCCCTCAAAAACCTGGAGAAAGGTCCTTTCGTCCAAAGCTGCAAGGTCCTCTGTACTGGATTTCCCAAAAAGGATAGAAGAAGCTTTTAAAGCCATCTCATAGTCTGCCTCAGAATGTACCATAATGGTAATTTCCTTGGCTATTTCCTTTTGCAATACCCTTAAGTGAGGGGCTTCTGCATGTTCCTTTTCCAATTGTTCGATGCTCGCTTTGTCCAGTGTAGTGAAAATACGGATATACTTGGCAGCATCTTCATCAGAGACATTTAGCCAGAACTGGTAGAAAGCATAAGGAGAGGTTTTCTCCGGATCCAACCATACACTGCCGCCCTCGGTTTTGCCGAATTTGGAACCGTCTGCCTTGGTGATCAGCGGAACGGTAAGTGCATAGGCACTGCCGCCCTCTTTTCTCCTGATCAGCTCTGTTCCGGTGACGATATTGCCCCACTGGTCAGAACCTCCAAGCTGCATGGTACAGTTTTTATTTTTGTATAAGTGATAAAAGTCATATCCTTGGATCAGCTGGTAGGAAAACTCCGTAAAGGATAGCCCGTTTCCTTCTTCCAATCTCCTTTTGACACTGTCCTTGGACATCATATAGTTTACCGTGATGTGCTTTCCTACGTCACGGATAAAATCCAAAAATGAAAACTGGGACATCCAGTCATAATTATTGACCAGCTCAGCCTTATTGGCCTTATCATCGGAAAAATTCAGAAACTTGCCCAGTTGCTTTTGAATGCCTGCAATGTTTTTATCCAAGGTTTCCTTATCCAATAGGTTTCGCTCGGCTGATTTGAAGGAAGGATCACCGATCATTCCTGTGGCACCTCCCACCAAAGCCACCGGCTTGTGGCCGCAGCGCTGAAAGTGAAGTAGGGTCATTACACCTACCAAATGTCCTATATGTAAAGAATCCGCTGTAGGGTCAAATCCAAGGTAGGCAGAAGTAATGCCCTTGTTTAGGTGTTCCTCCAATTCCGGAGTCATGTCCTGGACCATGCCTCTCCAGCGCAGTTCTTCTATGAAGTTGTTCATTGTATTGTTTTGCCTATTTATATTCGTTTCAAAGCTGCAAATATAGGGTTTAAAGGTATAGAAGAGAAAAATTATAGGCAGAATAGCGTTGGGCAAGGTGACCTTAGCAATTTGAAAGGAGGGAGGGAGTAGATCAGGGGATATTGAAACGATACTATCGCTAAGGTTTGTGTTCTGTTTGACCTTTGAGAGGGGCCTAATTAGATTGGTGATAAATAAGGCTTTATCGCTTGCTTTTTGACCGTTTATCTGATCTTTTTTATAAATTAAACAGGAGTTCAGCATCCTTACAAATGGACTTAACAATCAAACAGGGCGCATATTTGACTGGTTTAATATCCAGTTTATGCCGCTTTTCAAAGCATATAACCTTTAAAAAATAACCCAGCCTATGAGTATCTTCAGAAGTGAATTGATGATTGCGGAAAATCCCGTTAAGATTGCCAAGGAGGCAAAAATCCTTTCCCTGGGAGCAGGATTTTCAGCCATGATGGACAAGAGTTTAATGCATTATGGGCTCGACATCATTAGCAATCCATTTGGAAAAATTTATAACCCCATTTCTTTGTTCCATCACCTGGAACTGATGGGCAAGCATGTGGACTTGGATGTAAGCCAGGTTACCGAGTATGAGGGGAATTGGAACCATTATCAGTTCAATTTTTTAAGAAGACAAAAATCTCCTGAAGAACTGCTTCAGAATATTCGGCAGCAGCTGTCCAGCATGCAACAAAAATATTATAAGCAGGAATTTTTGATGATCAACTTGGGGACGGCCTATGTATTCCGCCACAATAAAACCAAATCCGTGGTGGCCAACTGTCATAAAGCCCCTCAGGAACTGTTTGAGAAGGAGCTCTTGACCCCAGAGAAGATTCTTAAGGCTTTTAGGCATATTTACCCCCAGCTGAATCATTTCAAAAACATCATACTGGTGCTGAGTCCGGTGATGCATACCAAGGATACCATCACGCTGAACTGCGTAAGTAAATCCGTGCTGAGAGTGGCCATTCATCAGATTGTCAACGAATTCCCTGAAGTAAAGTATTTCCCTGCCTATGAGCTGCAAACCAGTGATTTAAGGGATTACAGGTTTTATAAAAGGGATTTTCTCCAGCCCAACAGCCAGGCCATCGAATACATAACCTCTAAGTTTACGGAGGCTTATTTTGAACCGAAGTTACTGGAAGGAGCCAAAAGGATGGATGAAATTATTCAGTCCATTAACAATATTCCGTACAATCCACAAAGCAGGGATTATGTTTTCGAAGTCAATCAAGCCATTAATGCCCTCAAACAACTGGACAATCATGTAGATCCCAATTATGCAGTGGGACAGATGGAAATCAAGTTGAAAAAAGATTGATTGCTATCACTGTAAAGCTGGAGGTCTGCAAAAATTTACTAGCTGCGCCATCCATTGGTTTGGATGGCGCAGCTTGACACTGAGCCGTTAAAAAGGCTTCGTAGTTTACTTTCTCTCCATTACCAATACCAGTTTATCCCCCTTGGGACTTACGGCCAAGCGGCTGATATTTCCGTATCCAGGCATGGAGACAGTGGCGATTTTTTCCCATTCCCGGCTTTTGTTCACCTTTTTTACAAACAGCCCCTGTCCCTGGGCGATCAAAAGGGTGTTTTTATCTATCCAGACAAAATCTTCGCTCTCTCCCAAACTGGTCCCATAGTTGCCCGTTATATTTTCCTCCACATCATAAAATTTGATTTCATGGGTACTTTTTCCGTTCAAGACCACGCTCGATCCTTTGTCCAGAAAGGTGATTTCAGCGGTTTTTGGCCGTTTTTGTACATTCCTTCCAATATTTTCCGCAAGGGTCATCACATTTTCCCGGCTATAGGGATAGACCAATTGGTTGGGCTCTCCAAGGAGGTACATCGCCGCAATATCATTGTACCAGTCATAATATCCCACAGGTGCAATATCGTCATATAGCAGCTCCGGTTCCCCAAAATTGATAGGGTAAAGCCATAAACGCTGGCTACTGTCTTCCTCTACCGTTACAGCTGAAATATATTGTCCACAATCCGTCAGTTTCGGTGAGAACTCACTTTTGCTTTCGGTCCGGGTCATATTGGTAAAGCTGCTTTTATCGAAACTGTAAAGAATGATCTCACTGTTGCCCTTTTCATCGATAGAAGAAAAAGCAAGCTGTTGGTTGTTGATAAAATAGGGTTGGTTATCATATCCTGCGCGATCGGTCAATTTTTTTGCACTGCCGGGGACAATGCTGTAATTGCCCAGAAAATTCTTGGTTTCAAGGCTTATCAGGTCACAGTTTTCTTGGGCATACGAACCAGAAGTGATGGAGGTAATAAAAAACAAGAAAAGTAGAAGAAAGCGTATCGGCAGATGAGTCATAAAGCGTCTTTTTTACATTGGAAATCTAAATTACAAAAGGAAATGGGATTGCCTAACAATATCTGTGATATCCCTGGGCTCCCTATAAAAACCGGAGGAAAAAGTGTCCGTTTTCGGTCAAATTTTGTTCGATTTTGATGCATTGTTGGGCAAGAAAAAGCCTCCATATTACATTGCGGGGCAGTTTTATGAAATGGCATTCTTTTCGTAATTTCAAAAACACATGAAAACCAAAGCATATCCTATTAATCGTTTTCCGACAGAGCTGGTCTTTTGGTGCCTGGCGCTGATTGGAATCCTGTTGATAGATACTTCCTCTCTGTCCCACTTTACCCTTTGTCCGTTGGGAATGTTGGGCATAGAGTGGTGTCCGGGATGCGGATTGGGCAGAAGTATGAAGTTTTTCATACAGGGGGATTTTATGGCATCTTGGAAAATGCACCCTTTAGGAGGGCTGGCTTGGGGGATCATTTTATTCAGAATGGTAGAACTTATCAAACTATTAAAAAACACAGATAACTATGGCTAATGTATTGAAACACCTTCCTGAATTGGAAGGGATGGAACTTGGTTATATCCAAGGAATCTTGAAGAACATGGATGATGAACAGGCTAGTTTGTTTGCCCAAGTGTACCGGGCAAGGAGAAAAGACAGTCAGATGGTGCTTATTTTGGCCCTGCTGGGGTTCTTTGGCTTTGCCGGTTTACACCGCTTTATATTGGGACAGATAGGCTTGGGGATTTTGTATTTCTTCACCGTTGGTCTTTGTTTTATCGGGACGATCGTGGACTTGGTAAATTACAAGAGCCTGGCCTATGAGTATAATATCAAAATAGCGCATGAGACACTTTCCATGATGTCACATGGTGTTGCATCTCCAGCTACCGGCACTGAACCAAAACCTGAAAACAATGATTAAAAATAGATTTTACCTGCTCTTTGCGGTATTTTTTTGGATGGCCCTGCTTCCGGGCTGTTCCTATTCCCAAATGAGAGTGGTGTCTGATATTGAAGAGATATTCGAAGGTATCAGGGAAGTGGAGCTTTATGGTGGCCCCTTGGAAGTGACCTATGAGGGAAACGAAAAGGCCACCGAAATTTCGCTCAATGCCTACTTGGAATCCAATAAGGAGAATGTGGAAATCAGCTATGCTGTAAATGGAGACAAGTTGACGGTCAAATACGATCAAAGGAAAGGAAGCTCTTCCTGGGGAAACTTCCGGAATGAGGGATTTATCAGTCTAAAGGGTCCGTGTAATATACGTTTGAAAGTAAACAGCGGCTCCGGAAAGGCATTTGTATCAGGAATCCAACATGAAGAGATAGAGGTTGCCTCGGGATCCGGTGTTGTTCATGTCAATGATGTAGAAGCTGGAAGGATTTATTTGACAGTAGGGTCGGGAAAAATTGAGGCTGAGGACCTCACGGGTGAGGTTTCCTGCAAAGTTTCTTCTGGGCAGGCTCATTTGGATGATGTTAAAGGAAATGTAGACGCAACAGCCAGCAGCGGGGTGCTTTCGATGGAAGATGTAACAGGGACCGTACATGCTAAGGTGAGTTCAGGAAGAATAAAACTTGATGATGTAGGTGAAATAGGAGAACTGATAGCCTCATCGGGAAGTATCAGCGCAGACGGGGCAGGCTTGGGGGCCAATACCGAGTTAAAATGCTCATCAGGTTCCATCAAGGTACAGACCAATGATGACTTAAGTAAGTATAATTTTGAAATGTCTGCCAGCAGCGGAAGCATAAAAGTGGGCAATCAGTCAGGTCATAAGCAATTGAATATCAATAATAATTCAGCTTCCACTGTAAGGGGAGTTGTAAGCTCAGGAAGTATTACCATTGATAACTAACAACTGACTTTTTAACTATAAATCAAAAAGGGATTTCCAGCCTTGGAAATCCCTTTTTGTTAAAATGCTACTTCAAATTAGAGTTGGCAAACTTTTGGATCAAGCGGAAAAGTTGGGGAGGCAAGAATATTTTAGTTTTAACACACCTTCTTTATGGTCTTTTTTTCCACAGATAGATAAAGATAAACACAGATATAGTTATCAGCCCATTAAAAATCTGTGTGCATCCTTTTTATCTGTGGTTGATAATAAACTCAAACTGATAAGAATAGATAAATTTCATAGCTAATTGATCTGTCTCCCAGAAATATGGCTTGACCCAATCCTTTCAGGTTTATAAGGGTAAATTCCAGCTTTGAGCTCCTAAGACCTGAAAGGTTTTAGACATATTCTCAATATGACAAATAGGATTATCAAGTTAGTTGCTTCCGTAAAGTGATTTTCCGGCAGCTTCATATTTATCACCCTCTATCCATTTAGGACGTGTACCTGCATTGGCAATCTTTTGCGCGGTCAGGATATAGGATTTCCAGTATTTCATCGCATAATCGAGATCAAAGTTATCCACCTGATCTGCGGCTTGGTGATAGTATTTCATGATTTCTGCATCAAAGGCGGTGAATCCCAGGCTAAAGGTAGGAGCAGGGATGCCCTTTTTAGCAAAGTTTACATTATCCGAGCGGTCATACAGCCCTTGTTCGGGAGAAGGATCTGCCATGGCTTCCAGGCCGTATTCATCCACCGCTTCTTTGATAAAATGGTCAGCAGAGGTTCTGCCCAATCCGATGACAGTGATAATATCGGTATTATTATAACCGCCGTTATCAATGTTGAGGTTATAGATGATCTTATCAAGTGGCACCATAGGATGATCAGAAAAGTGGGCTGAACCCAAGAGGCCCTTTTCCTCCGCCGTCCATGCACATAGCAGTATGGAACGTTTTGGCGGATGATCTGAAAAGAATTTGGCGGCATTAATGATGGCCACGGTTCCTACAGCATTGTCCCGGGCACCGTTGTAGATGGAGTCTCCCTCTGCATTGGGCGTTCCTACTCCAATATGGTCATAATGGGCCGAAAGCATCACATACTCCTCTTTCAAAGCAGGATCGTTGCCTTCTATTATGGCCACCACATTTTTACCGTTGATGGCTTCATTGACCTTTCCTTTAATTTCGACCTTGACGCTGGCTATCTTGCCGGTATCAATGTCCTTGATCATTTTTCCGCTGAGGTCTTTTGCCCAGATATAGGGAATCCCTGCCTCAGGGGCATCCTCTTGGCCAAGGGTCATCTGGGGTTTGTTCAAGAAGCCCGTGAGCACTCCCCAAGGGGTGGAGGGAAGGTTGTACATTTCTATAAGTGCCACGGCCCCTTTTTCCTCTGCCAGCGCGAGCTTTTTCCTGCCAGCTGCAAAAAGCTGCGAGGGTCCCATCTTTTCAGGTCCACCGACGCGAACCACCAGTATTTTCCCCTTCAGGTCTTTTCCCTCCAAATCACTTTCGAGGCCATAACCGGCGACGACCATTTCATAATCTCCTTCCAAAGATTTTCCGTCCAGTACTAACATGGTTTGACCTTGGGTCAGGGTTTCGTCTCCAAGAGTAAGGGAGCCTGACCTGGGGGGAGCTGAAAGCCTCAAGGGGACAGGTTGATAATAATCCTGGGCATCAGCGACCGGTTTGGCCCCGTATTTCCAAAACTGTTCGGCAATATAGCGTGCTGCGACGTCTATTTCCGGCCGAGCAGCATCCCGACCTTTTAACTCATCAGCAGCAAGGTACCTAAAATGTGATATGGCTTCTTTTTGGGTGATACATTCATCTATATGGGACTTTTGAGCGTGAGAACTCAATGGCAAAAATAATGCGCCTGCCAAGGCGATGGGGATAAGTTTGTGCTTCATTAGGTTGCTAAATTTAATCTCTTGTTAAATATAGGGGATTTCACCCAATAACTTGAATTTATAGCTTTGGGGGAATGCTAGAAATGTGACAGGAGGCCTTAGATCATTTCTTCCCATGCAAATTCCCTGACAACATCCATGAAATATTCAGGGAGGGATGCGGTGACCAGCACTGGCTGAGAAGTAAATGGATGGATGAATTGGGTACTCCAAGCATGCAAGAGCATATGGTGCAGGTGAAAATGCGTCCTGAAAAAAAGGTTTTGGCGATTGTCCCCGTGGGTATTGTCTCCGATGATGTAATTTCTTTCATGGGCAAAATGCCTCCTTATTTGGTGCATCCTACCGGTCAGCGGATAAGCCCTTACCAAAGAGTAACGGCTGGTTTCGTGTCGCGGAGAACTCTGGTAGGGAATCTCCACCTGTCCGAGACTAAGGTATTCTGTTTGGGCTTCCTGAAGTTCTTTTTTAAGCTTTTTTTTTAATGGATGGTCGATTAGCCCTTCTTTTTCCTTGGTATAGCCTCTTACTACAGCGAGGTAGTATTTCTTAATGTTTTTTGAGGTAAACAGTTCTTGCAGGGGAAGTACGGCTTCCGAATATTTGGCAAACCACAATACACCAGAGGTAGGGCGGTCTATCCGGTGCAAAGGATAAACTTTCTGACCTATTTGGTCTCTCAGGGTCTGCATGGCATAAACCGGCTCGTCGTCCATGGCAATGCTGGACTTATGCACCATCATCCCCGCCGGCTTGTTTACAGCCACATAGTGATCGTCCTCAAAGAGTATAGGGAGTTCCATCATTTTCCAGAAAGAAAAGAGACTGTCTCAAAAGTAGTCAAAACCATCATCACGAGTGAAAAGAAGGGATCTCATGGAGCTATTCAAACCCATGCTATGAGATTTCTTGTCCATCTCGATGGATAATCATGACGAAGTACTTTTGAAACAGTCTTAAATCTTAATTTGTTTTATATAGCAAACGCTTAGATTTTTACCCAAGCCTGCTTTTTGTGACTTTCTATAATGCGCTCACAGATCAATAGTTCCCTGTAGCCGTCTTCAAAGGTAGGGAAGCTAGGACGTTCGGGTTGCTTTCCAGTAGCCACAGCGGCATAGACTTCTTTGAACATTTGCTTGGAAGTATCAGGGAAACCTTCATTATGTCCTCCAGGGAAGCTGATCAGTCCGGCTGCTTCCTGCGTAAAGAGTGAAGGATCCTTCATCAGGTGTTGGTTGGCGGTTTCCCGCTTTCCAATCCACATTTCGTTTGGTTTTTCAGAGCACCATTCAAAATTGGATTTGGAACCGGCGATCTCAATGTTCAAACGGTTCTTTCTGCCGGCATTTACCTGACTTACCGTTACCGAACCTTTATTGCCATTGTCAAATCGCAAGAGTACTGTGGCATGATCTTCGGTGTTGATCTGAACCTCTTCATAATCAGACTCTTTTAACATCTTACCTGAATAGGTTTCGATGGCTTTCAAAGGCTTCAGTCGGGTTTTGTGCACTGTGGAAAAGTCGGCCATCACCTCGGTTATTTTCAGTCCGGTAACATATTCGGTGAGGTCCAAGAGGTGGGAACCAATATCTGCAATGGCCCTGGAATCCCCGGATTTGTCCGGCTCCAGCCTCCAGTTGTAGTCTGTTTTCAAAAACAACCAATCCTGCAGATAAGAGCCCATAATGCTGTAGATATCGCCAAGCTCACCATTTTCCCGCATGGTCTTCATCTGACGGACCATAGGGTAATAGCGAAGGTTGAAGTGCACCGCATTCACCAGTCCTTTTTCCTTGGCCAGGGCTACCAGTTCTTCGGCTTCCTCAATTTTGGTGGCCAGAGGTTTTTCACATACCACATGCTTGCCTGCCTCCAGGGCCGCCTTGGACTGGGAATAGTGAAGGAAGTTAGGGGTACAAATATGGACTACATCAATATCCGGTTGCTTGAGCATTTCATCAAAGGTAAAGGCATTGGGGATTCCCAAAAGCTTTGCCTTTTCCTCAGCAAGTTCCTGGTTTACTTCACAAAGGGCTGTTACTTCGATATTTGGAATTCTTCTTAGGGCTTCTAAATGTGCCGGGCCAATAAAACCGGTTCCAACAATAGCTGCTTTGATGGTTTTCGTCATTTTTATGGGTTTTAGATAGGTTTAATTAAAAGTTGGGCACTAAAATAGGCGCAAGAAACGGATTTTCAAATTTATGGGGTGGTTATTGAGTTATTGGGAAATGGGCTTACTGAGTTGTTTGGTGAGAAAGTTTGGGTTGGGTGGTTAAAGTACACAGTCTACAGTCCTCAGTCAACGGTCAACAGTTGTCAATGGACTGTAGTCCTACAATCATTGAGAGATCCAAATCTCAATACTCAAGACTATCTACTCAATACTCAATACTAAATCTCATCCATCCCTCTTTCGGGCACAAAAGGTCCAGTCAACTGTAGTTTTTTCTCCTTTTTGTCAATGCTGAACTCAAGCTCCATTTTATCTTTTTCCTTTTCGTGGATATTCAGACAGGCATTGTAAAAGATCAACCTAAAAGAGAGTAATACTTTTCCCGAACCGGATGAATTTAATTCAATGAAATCTTCCACTTCTACCTCCTCCACCACGGCACCATCGGCTTTGTAATAGTAGGAAAGGAAGATTCCCAGTTCCTTTTGCTGCGCTTTCAGCGCTGTTTTAATTTTATGCTTTAAGTCTTCCTTTTCATCCAAACGGATATCTTCGGATAAATTAAATTTCCAGGATTCTTGCATGATGCTGGGACTTTAGATTTGAGACAAGGGACATAAGATACAAGATTCGTCGATTAAGGAATAATGTCTATGCACAATTATACTGGTCGATTTGAAAACCTTAAACTGGTTCGCGCTGATATGCGCAGATTATTATTTTCCTTATTTTTTAAAGGCTTTAACCTCTTACCAAAACTAACTCATTTTTCTTGACTTTAATTCCCTCTTTTGAGTGCATTCAATGGGGCTATTTTGAAACATTAAGAAATTAAGGAGTGAAGGTCATGAAGAAGGTTAGGGGGCATCTTAATTTCCTTCATGGTTTAAAATTGTTCTCAATTCTCATCGCTTTTGTATCTGTTGGAGGACTAATAAACTATGGAAAACACATTGATTGAGTGTGTTTTTTAAACATTAAGAAATGAAGGAGAGAAGGGCATGAAGAAGGTTAGGTATTCATCTTAATTATCTTCATACCTTAATGGTTTAAAATAATTCTCAATTCTCTCACTTTATTATCATACGGACACCCACTGAACTATGGACAGTGCCTTGACTGAGTCTTTTTTTTAAAACATTAAGAAATGAAGGAGTGAAGGACATGAAGAAGGTTAGGGCCTCATCTTAATTACCTTCATACCTTAATGGTTTAAAATAATTCTCAATTCTCTCACTTTATTATCATACGGACACCCACTGAACTATGGGCAGCGACTTGACTGAGTCTTTTTTTGAAACATTAAGAAATTAAGGAGTGAAGGTCATGAAGAAGGTTAGGGCCTCATCTTAATTACCTTCATACCTTCATGGTTTAAAATTGTTCTCAATTCTCATCGCTTTTGTATCTGCTGCAGGACTAATAAACTATGGAAAACACATTGATTGAGTGTGTTTTTTTAAACATTAAGAAATGAAAGAGAGAAGGGCATGAAGAAGGTTAGAGACTCATCTTAATTTCTTTCATGCCTTCATGGTTTATAACTTTTCTCAATTCTCATCGCTTTTTTATCTTCCGGACATCCACTAAACTATGGACAGTGCCTTGACAGAGTCTTTTTTTTTAAACATTAAGAAATGAAGGAGTGAAGGGCATGAAGAAGGTTAGAGTCCCATCTTAAGTTCCTTCATGCCTTCATGGTTTACACCTTACTCAATTATCCTCACCTTAATCCCTTCAGAATGACTGCTGAACTCCGGTGCATACATGCACTGTAGGGTGCTGATGCCATTGGAGAAGGTACCTGCATTGGTGGCCCTGAGCTCGTATTCAAAAACATAGACCCCTTTGTTCAATCGCTCAAAGAAGAAATTGGTACTCGCATCCCTGGTGCTTTCATAATATCCCAGTCCATCCTGGTATTTGTAGGAAGAGAGCACATTGAGCGGTTCAAAACCTGCTGCACGCATGTCTTTCAGGTGAACAAAATCCATGTCCCTGTCCACGTTGATTTCAATCCTCACTTTGACCAAATCCCCAATATGAGCAGGATTGGATTCATCTAGCGGCTGATACACTTCACCTTGGTCTGTTAGGGTCTTCAAAAACAGTTTTTTTGTCAGTTGAAGCGGGGTGGTGGTACTGCTGTGGATTTTGTCCAGGTCTTCAAAATATTGCCAATACAAGGCTCCCCAGGCCATACCGTCAGTTTCTTTTTTGAGGGTAACATGGCCCATCTCCGGTTTGATCTCATTTGCTGTCCAGGACTTTTTGAAATATCCGGTTCCAGCTTCTTTTCCTATACCAGGATCTTGATCCGGATAGATATTTTCCGTTCCTATACGCACCTTTACCAATTGGGAGATACTAAGCCAGTCGTTGCCTTCCAGCAGCAAAGCCTGAACGGCAGAGGCCGTAGCCTTTGTATTGCTCCAGCGGTTGGTCTGCTTATGTTTCAGCAGCCATATTTTCATCTGATGGATCAATTGCTTTTGCTCCTCACTCATTTTTGGCTCCATAGCTACCTCCGAGAAGGCCCTGATCAGCAGGGACTGTGTTTCTATCGGGGCTTCGGTCCAGAGCCAGCCGGCCTTATTGGTTTTCCAGTACCTTCCCAATTCGGGGCTGCTGATACTGTTTTCCACCAGTGAATTCATAATGGCCTGCTTGGTGGTATTGGCCTGAAGCCGATGGCTGATCAGCACCATATAGGCCTGCTCCTGCAAACCCAATGCTGTCCAGTAACGCTTGGCCTGCTTTTGATAATAAGTAATGGCCTCGTTCAGTTCTTTCGGATAAATCCTGTTCTTATCCATCGACCTTAGGTAGAGATACTGGATATGGATAGGTCGGATATGGTTTTCATTCAGGAAATTTTGGGCAATATTGGAGCCTTCAGTTTCATCTTTCCCTTTGGATCTGATCTTCTCAGCTTCAGTCTTTAGCTTTTTATAATCTTCTAATAGCTGCTGGTCCAAATAGCTATTCCCTTTTTTGATGATTTCCTCTACAGTGGGGGCAAGTGCCGCCTGAACGCCCATGTTGCGCAAGTCACTAAGTCCCGAGATGATGTACTGCGTGATGTAGCGGTTGGCTCTTTGACTTCCCTTGAACCATGGAAAACCTCCCATACCAAATTGCATATCCTGCAGTTTGTTGCTGTTTTTTGACAGTTCATCATTCATTTTGTTCAAGTCAAACAGTAAAGCAATTCGCTGCTTCTGCTCGGCCTCTGACTGGCCCTCTCTCAGCCAAGGGGTTTCCTGGATGATCAGTGACTTCAGCTCCTGGTTCTTTTCCAAGTTGCTCAACAAGTCTTGGGCACCTTGGTTCTTCCATTGTTCAAAGACCGCTTTGATCCTTGGCTGCTGGTCCACGATATGTTTGGCCAGGGAATTGGCAAAGAAGCGGGAGTAGATCTGCTCGGAACATTCATAGGGGTATTCCATCAGGTAGGGCAATGCCTGTACGGCATACCAAGCAGGGTTGGAGGTGACTTCCAAAGCCAGGTGATGGTGACGAAGGGTCTTGGAGGACTTATCGTCCAAGGCTTCCATCTTAAAGGTTTTCTCTCCGGAATCACTGATCCACATCGGCATGGTCTCGGTGACCAGCATGCGGTTGGACAGTACCGGTAGGGCATTTTGTTCCCCGTCAGCAAAGTCCCCAGCAGCAGCGACCATCTTGTACTGCACCGCCTGGATGCCCTCAGGAAGGGAGATGGTCCAGTGAAGGGCCAAATTGTTTTTGCCTTTTATTTGGAAGTCTTTGCTTGCATGGCTGTTTCCCAGTGCTCCGTCCAACTTCTCACCTGTAATGGGGTCGGTCAGTTCCAATTTTACTTTCCCGCTCAAGGTCTGGTCGGTCAGGTTGGAAACCTTGCCCGAGATTCGGATTTGGTCACCTTCACGCAGGAACCTGGGGACATTGGGCACCACCATCAGTTCTTTTTGCGTGACCGTTTCCAGTGATTGATACACCACATCAAGTGTTTTGGTGTGGCCCAGCAACTGCAGTTTCCATCGGGTAAGGGATTCAGGTGCAGTAAAGGTAAAGCTGATGTTTCCTTCTTCATCAGTTTGTAGGGTAGGATAGAAGAAGGCGGTTTCCTTCAGGTCAGTTCGGGCCTTGACCTGCTTGAGCTGCTTTTCCAGTTCAGCCTGTCCGGTAAGGGTGGTGATCACAAGGGCTCCGTTGGCAGCCTTTGCCCCGTATAGGACCATGGCCTCTTCGGCTTCCAATACCTCCATGGACAAAATGTCCTTTTCAAATCCTGTAAAAGAATCGGCTACTTTACCATCGATGATATAGAGCAGGCCTTCTAAATTACTGTTATTGCCACGGATGGCCAAATTGGGTTGTTCGGTTGTAGGAACACTGAGTACTTCTTCAAATTCTGCTTCATCTGCCACCCCGGCTACCGCTCCGGTAAAGGATTGCTTTCTCTCTGCGGCATAGCCTACGACAACCACCTCATCGAGGCCGCTGAGGTCATTGGCTAGTTTTACATTTAGTACATTGGTATTTCCGCTTATAAGTGTTTTAGCACTGATAAATCCTATATAACGGTATTCCAGTTGATCGCCGGCCTTAGCTTGGAGGATATAGTTGCCCTCCATGTCAGTGACGGTGCCGCTCTTGTCCGCCATTCGCACCACAGAAACCCCGGCCAAAGGATTGCCCTCCATATCGCTTACATGGCCTTTCACCATTCCCTTTTTCAGGTCAGGATCGTGGGATGCATTTATTTCAGGTTTGATGGGCATCCACTTTTCCCGTATCTTCTTCAGGTAAGCATGGTTAGCATAGGTATTGGTTAAATTAAAGCCAAACCATTCAAAATCGGTAAAGCTAAAAGAAGTGAAAGGGTTTAGGTAGGGGTGGTAATCCCTCTCAAAATAGCCCCTGCCAAAACTGATGTTTGTATCAAGCGATAATTGGCTGTTATAAGGACGGTTTCTAATGGGCTGGAAACTCCAACGGTGTGGCTGAAACTGGTCCAGGGAGGCATCGTACATACTGGCCAATAGCTCGGCAGCCACTTTGTCCTTTTGAGGGCCCTTGATTTTAAAGGTCCAATGCTGCTGGGACCTAGGATGTATCTTATTCCGGAAACTTAGGGTTTCGATTTTCAGTTCGCTTTTCTGGTAGGGGACATTCACGCTTAATTGGCCTGTTTGGGCCGAATTGGCAAAAGCCAAGCTGTAATGGATTACAAAACCTCCCCAATCGTTTTCTTCGACCGGAATATTTAAGGATTTGTATTCATCACGGAGTTTCAATAGTTGAGTGCTTCGGATTTTTCCAGCTTTTTCTACCATAATTGCCACGGTCAGGTCGCGTGCGGCTGTGCCCAATGTCAGTTTTGCCAGTTCTCCGGGCTTATACTGTTTCTTATCCAGCTTGATTTCAAACAATTGGTTTTCGGTTACTTTCCTTGCCTTGTCATCTTCTAGTTTGATAAATTGCTCGGTTTTGACCTGCTGACCATATTTGTCCAAGGCTTCTACATACACCAGATATTGTCCGGCTGACCAGCGTCCAAAATCACTGACCAGCATAGTTTTCGAAGTATCCGTGTCAAAATTCTGTTCCCATACGACTTCCGCTTTGTCCCAAGACTCCATCATGGACTCCTTGTCATATGGGTCGTGGGGGAAGAGTGCTTTGAACTCTTCTTTTTCCCAACGCTTATAATCCGGTGCTTCCCAGGCGGCCTTCCTTAAAACCCGGTCAGGTGCCTGCAGTTTATAGATTGTCACTTTGCCTTTGGCCGGAATAAATTCCCCATTCAGGTTGCTGCTGTTGACCTGCAGGGAAAGACTGTCCTGCTGTTTAGTCCAGCTAGCCTGCGTTTCCAAGTTCAGCAACAGGGCATGGTACCCCACATTCACCGTGGTTTGGGTGCTTCTGGTTTCCCCACTGATATCGGTAATTTCTGCAGTTACTTCGTAATGGAAAACTGGCTGTTGTTCCTTATCTACGCTAGGATCAGGAACTGCCCTGAAGGGAATCGTAAAGTTGCCCTCCGGGTCTGTTTCCAGTTCTCCGTAGGCAATTTCCTGCGATTGGCCTTGTGGAAAACTTCTTCTGAAATAATACCAATAAGGCATTTCCACTTTACGATGTACGCGATAAACCACCTTGGCATTGGAAAGTGGGCTACCAGAAAAAGACTGGGCAGTACCATGAAGGGCAATGCTGTCATTGACCTGATATTCCTCTTTTATGGCTTCAAAACTCGCTTCAAAAGTAGGCCGTTTGTATTCCTCCACAGAGAAAGAGTGCTCGTTATCGATAAATTCATATTGGTTAAACTTATCGCTGCTTTTTTCGTCCAAGTCCTCACTCACTTCCAGGTAATACCTTCCGGTGAGTCCGGATGAGGGGAGCACAAATTCCCCATTGAAAGAACCGTACTCATTGGTCCAAAGCGATAGGCTGGATACTTCCTCATCGTTAACATTATAGAGGCTGACCTCCACCGGCTTCTTTTCCATGACTTCACTGCCTTGCTGCTTTTGGGTGAAAAGGATGCCTTTGAAATAGACTGTTTGTCCCGGTCTGTAAATGCTCCGGTCTGTAAAAAGTTGGGTTTTGATCTTAGTAGGGGTTTGTTGCTGCCTGTACCGCATAGAATAATACAGATTGTCAAAAATAGCCCTGTCATTACCCTTTTCTACCTCGGCGCTGATACCATAATAGTTTTCCGAAAAACTTAGCGCTACAAAACCGTTTTGGTCCGTAATCAAATGGTCTTTGATGGTGCTCAATTTCCCCTGTTTGTGGGCTTTCAAAGAGATGCTGGCTTTGGAAACCGGGCTGCCATTGTTCCTGTCAATGACCTGAAAGCGGAGCAGGTCACCTATCTTTTGCTGTATCAAAGCAAGGTCGGTCACTTGCACAATACGATGGGCTTTTTGGCTTTTTGCTCCCTCCAACTGTTTGGATTGGCCTTGAACGGTAAGCAGGTAAGCTCCCGCGGGGAGGGCAGGAAAGAGGTTTTCCATGCTGTGTACTTGGTAGTCCCCTTCATTGACCAAGGTGCTTTCCCAACTCTTGGACAGCTTTAGGGCTTGGATAAACTTTTCCTTTTGTTCTTTGTTGTACAGCTCTTTAAACTGTTTCTGTTGTTGGGCAGTCAGGGGATAAAGCTTAAAGGCCAGCCCATCCATATTTTTATAATTTGCCAAAATACGGTTTGCCTTCATCACAGGAATGTATTCTTCCATATTCAGCACCAAGGAAGGTTCTTCGATGGCTTTCTTTAGCTGCATCATCCTCTCCAAAGCGATACTATTGGGGTATTGCGTTATAGCTTGATCAAGGAGTTCAAGGGCTTCTTTCTTTTTAAATTGATGGGAAGTGTTTTTACCTATTTGATATTGACGCCCAAGATCATAATAGAGTTGGCCCACATGATGACTGATCAATGCGCTGATTTCCTTTCCTTCATATTGGCTCAACAGCGTTTTAAGAGCCTTTTCGTAATGGACAGATTTTTCACTGCCCACATAGGACTGGGAAATGAACTCCAAATAGTCCAGTTGTGCCATGACCTTGGCAGCTGGGAGAACATCATTTGAATGGAATTCAATAAGCGAGTGGAATAGTTTCAGGGCTTCATAAGTAGGGGAGAAGCCGCTTGAATCATAAGGAGGGAGGAAATCTTCCTTATAAAAATACCTGGGATCATCTATCCGAAAGGGATGGATGGGTTGGGTAATGCTGCTTTCACTGTTTCGGTAAAAAGCGATTGCCCTGTGGGCCAAAAAGTCAAATAGGCTAGGTCTCAGCGGAGTGGTTTTCTCTTCCTTGATCAAAATAGCTTCAAAATCTTCTAGGGGAGTTTCCTTCAGAAGGCCACTATTTTCAAGTGATTTTTGGTAATGTGTATGGACAGCCTTATTAAGGTTATCTAGATCCCAAGTTCGGAAATCGGTACTGTCAACTATTTGCCCTGTGCTGCTTCTGTTATAAAACCGCCATCGGTTTTGCTGTAAATAGTCATGGTAAAACTGGGCCAGCATGCTCTCCAAGATGTTCTTTTCGATTGTTTTTGCATTGGCTATTTCCTTCTGAAACCTACTTACAACCTTCAACTGAGCTTCTTCTTCCAAGGTCAGGGCAAATTTGGATTGATAGATCAATGCCTTGATCCATTGAGGAGCATTGCCTTCTTCTTTGGCCTGATTGAAGATGGAATCGGTCAGTTCCAAAGCTGATTGGGGCAAATTTTTAACCTCCAATTTTTCTACCCGGTCCCATTGATTTTGGTAGTCAGCTTGGGAAAATACAAGAAGTGAAAAAAGAATGAGGCAGCATAGGGATAAGGATTTTAGCATAAAAGTGATTTTTTGATAGGTTTATAAAAGTCCTTGATGATTTTCAAATCATAGAATAGCAAATTTGGCTAAACTAATAGTGTAACATTACGGCATGTTCGCCTAAAAGTTTAATAAATAAAAACTGACCATAAGTCAATGTTTGGCAAAAGAATAGGCGTACATTCTTTATTTCCGTTTAAGAGTGCATAAAATGATGATTTTTTTGAACCATTAATAAATGAAGGTATTAAGGGCATGAAGAAGGATAGGGGCCTGTCTTAATTTCCTTCATGCCTTCATGGTTTACAACTTTTCTCGATTCTCTCCCTTTTTGTATCTTCCGGACGGCTGTTAAACTACAGAAATTACCTTGACTGAGGCCTTTTTTTGAACCATTAAGAAATGAAGGAGTTAAGGGCATGAAGAAGGATAGGGGCCTGTCTTAATTTCCTTCATGCCTTCATGGTTTACAACTTTTCTCGATTCTCTCCCTTTTTGTATCTTCCGGACGGCTGTTAAACTACAGAAATCACCTTGACTGAGGCCTTTTTTTGAACCATTAATAAATGAAGGAGTTAAGGGCATGAAGAAGGATAGGGGACGTCTTAATTTCCTTCATGCCTTCATGGTTTACAACTTTTGTTTCCCAAAAGTGTTGTAGCAAGACCTTGGTGCAGAACAGGGTTTACCCATCTCCAATTTGATTTTTCTTTTCAAGCGAGGTATAAATCCGTGAAAATTCGTGTAATTCGTGGACATATTTCTATCAAATCAATTCCCAGTATGAAACTCCCCAGCCTTGCTCAGATCAAAAAGGAACTTTCTCACTTAACAGAGGAAGAATTGATTGCCTTATTGATGGAGACGGCAAAATTCACCACGGACAATAAGCAGTTTCTGTTTTTCAAGGTTTATGGAAGGGAGAATCCTGGATTTTTTCAGGAAATGGTAGAGGAGGAGCTGCAATTGGCTTTTGAGGGTGCCAATCTGGATCATGCGCACTTTGCCAAAAAATCCGCCCAGGCCATTCGCCGTAAGCTCAACAAGTACCTTAAGTTCACCAAGGAGAAAACAATCCAGATTGAATTGATTGCCTTTTTCTGTCGCGGACTTCAGGAACAGGGCTACCTGAAGTTTGACCATCCCGTGATCGATAACCTTTATCAGATGCAGTTGAACAAAATTCAAAAACTGGTTGCCGGTCTCCATGAGGATTTACAATACGACTATCAGGAGGTGTTGGAGGAGTTGAAGGGGTAGGAAGTATCAAGTACTAAGTACAAGGTACAAAGTAAGAAGTACTGGTCTTGCGTCTTGATACTAAGTACTCAATACTAATTACTCAATACTAATTACTCAATACTAATTACTCTATACTCACTACTCTATCACGCTTTTTTCACAAACTCCGATTTCAGAGCCATACTGCCAAAGCCGTCTATTTTGCAGTCGATATTGTGGTCACCTTCGACCAACCGGATATTTTTTACTTTGGTACCTGCCTTTATTGGCTGTGAGGCTCCTTTCACCGGGAGGTTTTTGATGACCACCACAGCATCCCCGTCCTGAAGGAGATTCCCGTTGGCGTCTTTGACCAAGAGGCCTGCCTCCTCTTCCGCAGTTTCTTCAGGATTCCACTCATGGGCGCATTCTGGGCAGACCATCAGGGCATCCATAGGGTAGGTGTATTCAGAACCACATTTAGGACAGGGGAGTATTTCGGACATTTCGGTATTTGGTTTTTATAAGGCCACAAAGATAGGGAAAACTTGGGTTATTGCTGGGAAAACCATGGAGGGTACTGAGTTTACCAGGGTTTATAGGACTCTGCTTTAGTTTGCTCTCAATACTTGATATTCAATCCTCCTTTTCCTTGTCACCGTATGATATCCTTGTTAACTTTCAGGAAAATTTCCTTACGGTACATATATGTTTGAAAGCTCAGATTACCCAAAACCTCTTGATGAGGAACTTTTTGAAACCTGGTTGGAAGAAGGCCGCGCCAAGAAAATCAGCTATAATTACCTCTTGATTATCTGGAATGCCTATGAGGAAAAATACCAGCCGGTATATGTAGAAGAGCGTCCCGAAATCAATGGCTTTCAGCAGTATCCCCATCATTCTGGCGAGGAAGGACTGGTGGCAGTTTATGATCTTTTTTCAGGCTCCAGGATTACACTGGATGTTAGGTAATAGAGACGCACGACGCTAGATAAAAGACACAAGACGCCAGCACAAGATTTTAGGTGGCCCATTGCAAAGGGCAAGGCAGGATTAACTATTCAAAAAGCTGCTTGATTGTGCTGATAAGACAAGACGGCTTGTTTGACTGCTTAACTGAAAAAGAACGATTAGCGTTGTAAAATCCATCAATTAAAATTTTAAATGATCCTCGTCGGGAGGCCGGCAGCATCGGTGGTTTAGATCAAGTTGATAAATAGGGTATTTGTAAATGAATTAAAGTTTAATGTAAATAAATGGTTGCTTTTTAATGATAAAAAATAATCCCTAAAAAATATTATAAAGAACTTATAATGGTTAGCTTTATACCAGTTGTTGACGAATGTGAGAAAGACACTAGTGGATTTTGGTCTAAACAGCCCCTACTTTCAAGATTGTTTTAAAGGGGAACTTTGAAGGGATGATGGGATAAGAACATTCGAGTTGTATAAATTTTAATGATTGTGACGGTTCCAATTAAAGTCTTTTGGTTCCGCCCTAAGTATGCGTTTGTGAGCATTCTATTTCAAATCAATGGAATAGTGTAGTGCATCTAAATAAACCTGACGATTTAAAAGATTTTTTTCACCAAACACAACGATCATGTACAGAAATTTACATTACCCATTATTGGCGGGATTGCTGCTGATTCTATTTTCCTGCAAGGACCAAAAAAAGGAAGCTGCCGACACCGCTCTAATGCATTTTGCCTACCATGAGGTAGAGCCTGCTGATTTTCCTCAGCTGAATATCCCCGGCTTTAATTTTCCAGAGGATTCGACCGTTCTCAATCAATGGATCCATGAGATGGATACCAACAATATCTACTTGCACGGGTGGGGGATTTGGACAGGAATCACTTCCATGAGCTCCCAGAAAATCCCCGGAGACCCTAGGAATTTACTGGTTTTTGAGACTTGGCTCACCCCGGAGGAGATGATCGACTCCATCAAAAACCAGCCGATCAAAAGATCCAACAGGTCTAACCTAAAAGTCCCCAACCAGTTTACCCACTTTGCTTCAAAGCAAAAAACGGTGAATGACAGTATCTTCGAGTCGGTATCCTATAGTCCCGGGGCATCCAGCTTTGCCATTGAAAATAAATTATTCATGGCTACCACACTTTACGATTTTGCCAAAGTAGAAAACAGGGAGGAAATTCCCTTTTTCCCAACGGATGCAATTACCATTAAGCCGGTGTTTAAATTGCTGCCTACCTCCGGGGGAGAAACACAGTTTGACATTGCTGTCTGGCCGGGCACGATAGATTCACTGGCTGCTTTTCCCGAGTCTGACTGGGGAAGTTATGTAACGGTGGATGTGAACAATAAGGGAAATGTGGAAAATGGTGTTTATCCTTTGGATGATTTCATTCACTTTAAGTTAAATGATGAAGATGTCTATTTTCTCAATCAGGAATTTTCGGAAAATAGCGGAAATCAATTCAATGCCCAACCCGGTGATGTAGCCATTTTGGTGGGGATGCACGTGACCACCAGGGAAATCACCAACTGGACATGGCAGACCTTTTGGTGGACACCTGATCCCAGCAATCCTCCAGCACCCAGCTCTAAGTCCATTGCAGATAGCAGGCCCGAGGAACTGAAGGGAGCTGCCCGCCATTATGCCATGGCAGTTGCCTATTATATGGTGAATCCCAATGAGCCCTATGAGGGAGAGGATATTGTGGGTGCTCCTAATTATGCCTTCAATCCGTATTTAGAGGCAGGTTTTGGCCCCAAGGTATTTGATGATGCCATTAGTTTTGTAAATACAGAAGAAGGAAAAATCGATACCTATGCCGGGGTCAGGACCAATTGCATGAGCTGCCATAGAATGGCCTCGGTAAATCCTGATGCACTTTCCACTTCCTCCAATTCCAAAACACCCTATGTGGGAAATTCCTATGTGAGCCGTTCTGATGCGATCTTTGAGGGACAGTTATTGTTGGATTTTGCCTGGTCCATTCAGGGGAATGTGGATACCACGGGAATGAAGGCCTATCTAGCACAGTAGATAGCGCATTGGCATTTTGATAAATACAAGATCTCTTGTTGATGGATCACCAGTCGCATTGCAAATGCTTATACTTAATCCCCCGCGTTGCAAACGCGGGTGAGAAGTAGAATTGTAAAGCAGAACGAAATTCCTAGTCCTCGTTTGCAACGAGGACTTTTAAATCCCCGTGTTTTGAACGCCACTAAGCCCATTATAACTCAAGCCATAAATTCGATATTAACCAAGCCTTTGATGCCACAATAATCTCTTGCGGAGCTAAACAAATAATCTTCCGGTTCATCCACGATCAGTGCTTTGACCGGATTTTGATGGATATAATTTAGCTTTTGTTTTTGCAGGTAATTTTTCTCCAAAAGGATGGCATGGTTATCATCTTTCCAAAATTTGTATTTCTTTATACGCTTAAGATTCCGGCCCGCATATTCGAATTGGTTAAGCATCCATTTGCGTCTACTTTCAGGCTCATTTTCGATTCTATAAAGAATTCTTTTCGCCGTAAATTTTTTAAAATCACGGATAATCCCTGATAAATGGTAAGGCTCCTTAGCCCTGCAAATTAAATGAAGATGGTTGCTCATAAGACACCAGGAATAGATGACCAAGCCTTTATTACTGTGGCAGAAATTTAAGGAATCAACAATGTCAAGCTTGTATTCTTTTCGGGTGAATACATCGAGCCACCCCACAATGGTAAAGGTTAAAAAGTATAAAGCATTTTGATCAGCGATCTTATATTGGTCTCCAGACATAATGAAAAAATTTGTTAAGTATTAAAAATAGACTTAATGCGCTAATTTTCAAATAATAGAACGTGATCCCTAGTCCTCGTTTGCAACGAGGACTCCTAAATCCCCGTGTTTTCAACGCCGCATATCTATGGCTCTCTAGCCGCATTGCAAATGCTTATACTTAATCCCCCGCGTTGCAAACGCGGGGGAGGAGTGTGTCAGTCCAATCGATGGTTAATGTGGTCAGTTAATAAGGGTGTTTTCGTAATGGCTGATATGGGTTTTGACACTCAACTGAAATTCCTGGGGAGTTTGCCCCGCATGCAATTTGAAAAAGCGGCTAAAATAGGACCTGTCCTTAAAGCCCAGGTTGAAGGCTATTTCCTTGATGGTGTTTTCACTGTGGATGATCTGCCTTTTGGCCTCCAGTAAAACCCTGTCATGGATCAGCTGCATGCCTGTCTTGTTTAATTTTTCCTTTAGAATTTGGTTCAGTCTTTTGGCACTGATACCAAGATGATCTGCATAAAATTCTGCAGTTCGCTCTTCTAAATAATTCATTTCCAACAACAGCATGAATTCATAGATGCGCTTTTCATTGATGTCCTGCAAGGTAAAATGCTGCTCTTTCAATTGGATCAACTGAAGTAAAAACACCTTCAGAAGGGCTTTGATCATGATGAGGTTCAAGGTGGGCTGCTGGTATTCCTCATTCATCAGTTCATAAACCGTCTGTAGCTTTTTGGAGCTCTCTGCATTGACCTGTAAACAAGAAAACTCCCCTTGGATATTGAACATGCGGAAGACATCGAGCAAAAATTCCTTGAGATCTCCTTCCAGCAATTCCCTCTTGAAGGAAATCAAGAGTCCTTTTTTTCCTGCCTTGTTCAATTGATGTACCCGATATGGGGGAATGAGGTAGATCCAGTCACCGCGCAGGGTCTGGAAATTATGCTGTGGAACATGAAGGGCCTCTTCATCCTTGAGCCATACAATCTCAAAAAACTCCTTCCTTCCCGGATCATCCAGATAGGAAGGAGGACAGTTATCAAGGTTGCGAATATAGATTACCTTATCACTTAACATATGCGTTGGTTTGTTGGGGTAAATTTTGCTGTGTTTCCATATAGTACCACAAAACTAGCGAATATCACCCGGGCTCTAACCATCTTGGGCAAATTGTGCCACACATCTATCAAATAGTGTACAAATGGGACCATTGGATCCCCCTAATTTTGTGTCCAGTATTTATGCAATTAGCTATTCACCAAGCGGTATCATGATCGATAATATGGAAGCAATGATAGAAACCATTACTTTAAAGGAGTCCCTGGACATGATCATCAGGGAACATTTGCAGGTATCCCAAAACTTTCAGTTTGAATCCCTGAGTGCCATCATTCCCGTTTTGCAAGGAGCCCATAAAATCTTTTTGACCGGGGCTGGCCGAACGGGCTTTATGGTCAAAGCCGCAGCCATGCGCTTGATGCATTTGGGTTATGCAGTGCACGTAGTGGGAGAGACCACCACACCAGCCATTGGGAAGGGAGATGTGCTGATTGCGGCCTCCGGATCAGGAACTACTGCTTCGATAGTAAAGGCGGCAGAGACCGCTGTTAAAAATGAGGCGGAGGTGATCTGTTTTACCACCAATAGCAAATCCCCGCTGGCTGGATTAGCCAGGCATATGATCAGCATTCCTGCTGCCGGTAAGCAAGACCATGATGGAACGGTGTCTGCGCAGTATGCGGGAAGCTTGTTTGAACAGTCCTTTCTGCTGCTCACTGATGCCCTAATTCAGCACCTTTGGAAAGAAGAGGGGAGCACTGCGGAAGAACTCTGGAAGCGGCATACCAATATGGAGTAAGGAAGCGCTTTAGAAGCTTGAAAAAAATTACCATTAAAACATATATTATGACAAAGTTACAAGTAGCCATTGATTTGTTAAAGACTGAAGAGGCCATCGCCCTGGCCACTAAAGTCGCTCCCTATATCGATATCATAGAATTGGGGACCCCCCTGATCAAAAGCGAAGGGTTGAGTGCCATCACTGCCATGAAGAATGCTTTTCCTGATAAAAAGGTTTTTGCGGATTTCAAAACAGCAGATGCCGGTGCATTGGAAGCCCAGATGGCCTTTGAAGCGGGAGCAGACTATATCACGATTTTAGGTGCTACCGGAGATTCGACGATTGCCGGAGCGGTGGCAGCTGCCAAAAAATACCATAAAGGAGTTGTGGTGGATACCATTGGTGTCAAAGACCGTGTTCAACGCGCCAAAGAGGTGATTGCTTTGGGAGCAGAATTTGTGGAGTTGCATGCCGGACTGGATGAACAAGCCGAACCAGGATATTCCATCCAGGTATTGATTGATGAGGCCAGCAGAGCCGGAGTTCCTGTTTCCATTGCGGGTGGTGTAAACTTGAAAAGCATTGAGGGAGTAAAGAATTCAGGTGCGGTAGTTGCCGTAGCCGGAGCAGCCATTTATGGTGCTGAAGATCCCGCCGCCGCTGCCAAAGCCCTTAAAGAGGCCTTAGCTTAAGCACATTCAAAATCGAGAGCCTGTCTCATAAGTAGATTTCTCTGAGTCCTACACAAATAATATTTCGTTGTAGTGTCTGAATCAGTGAAGAAAGGGCCCGCCCCAAAGGGGCGAACTAATAATAGCCTGGGGTGGCAGCCCCAGGCAATAGTAACCCGAAAGGGTCATGTTTTGGCCGGATTAATAGCAATAGAGCATATAACTTGACGCCAAAACCCGCAGATTTCAATTGAGAAATCTACCCAAGATAATGTCTATAATTACGTCATCACAAGCGATCAGAAATCCTATACCCATAGAATATTTGGTAATCAGATTCCGATAATGACTTATGGGACAGCCTCTTTTAATTTCAATCATTTCCAAAGCGATTACCGGGCTCAGGCACCTGATCTGTCAGCATGATCCTTTAAAATCCCTTTGCAGTATCATTTATTTAAACAGAATAATAACCGCTCCCAAGGCTGTTAATACCAAAATCATTTTTCTAAAAAAGGCCTCATCGATTATTTTAACGATCTTGATGCCTAGGATAAATCCGAGGATTATCCCTGGAATCAATTTCAGATCGAGTAGGAGTGATTCTTCTGTAATGGTGTTCCAGATGAAGAAATGAAAGGGTAATTTGAAGACATTGATGATCATAAAAAGCCAGGCAGCGGTTCCTATAAATTGGTTTTTGGGCAGTCTCATGGCTAAAAAGTAAATATTGGATATGGGCCCGGCCAAGTTACCGACCATGGTGGTAAAGCCAGCCAAGGTCCCAACACCACTTGCAAAAGCCCAGTGAGTGGGTACATCTTTTACCTTTTTTTGATCCCACCAGACGATAAAGATTACGGTAAGGAAGATAATGGTGGCCATAATGATTTTAAAGGTTTGCTCAGGAAGGTCCATACCGAACCAACTTCCCAGCACAATTCCCAGTATCATCCAGGGAAGAAATTTGGCCACGTATTTCCATTGGGTATGTCGGTTGTAATAGATCACCGCAAACACATCTGCCACCACCAAAAGGGGCAATACGATGCCAGTGGATTGTTTAGCTTCGAAGGCTATGGCCATAAAAATCACATTGATGACCGCTATTCCTTTGATTCCGGCTTTGGACAATCCGATCACAAAAGCGGCTAAAAAACTTAGAATCCATGAAGCGGTACTGATTTCTGTGGTCAAGGATAAAAACATAGGTTGGGGTCAGAAGCGAATGATGAAAGCATTTTAATTCCGCAAACATAAAAAAAAGAGCCGGAAGACCGGCGAACTAAGCCAGCTTAAATCAGAAATTATGAATATCCGCAAATATGGCAGCAAACGAAAATATCAAGAAGGGGTCCACGAATTACACCAAAAGGTGTCCACGAATTACACGGATTTATCTGGCGCTAGACAGGTTAACAAGAATTAATTTTTAAAAAAAAGTTAGATGTAACTTTTTCTGGAATAGAAAATGGAATTACATGGGATGATATCTGCATTCTATTTAAACAGTACAAATCTTGGACATTTCTAAATGTAACATCAAATAATTAAAATAGTTATATAATTTACATTATGTTAAATAAAGAATTCAATACCTCCAAACATTGATTCCTCCCCTTATGTTTTTGGCATCCCCTTTCATACAGCATCTGTGTTTATCTCTCGGATCTGTGGTTTATGTTATCAGTCAAGACGAAATTTCCCCTGTCCTTAGAAGGGATTACTTCATTCCGCTAAGGCTCCATTCGTGATGACGTTGGAGAAGTAAATTGCCATAGTAAGCCGAATCTCCCTTAACTGGCCGTTTTCCTGGTCTATCAAATGGTTTAATTGTCTGTCCACTTCCTTGATGTTTTCATCAATCCTAAAGAGCTCATTCTCTATTGATTCCCTCAAAAGGTCGTTAAGCCTACCTGTTGATATAAAGGCTTCCAGTTTCATTTGAATGGCATGTTGGTGTTTTAACAGCTGCTTTCTATAGGCATACCATTGTTTGATCTCAAGGTAGCAGGACTTTAACGGTTCCCAGGGTTTTGTTTTGAGTAGGCTTCCATATTCAGCTATGCTTTTTGCATCGGCACTGTCTGTCTTGGTTCTACTAAGCTGCATCTGCGTAAACCTTTTGATTACAAGCGGATTGATCACCGAAACCATGATTCCTTCATCATATAGAAAGCTTGCCAGTTGATAATAATATGGTCCAGATGCTTCCATAATCACCCAGGAATCAGAAGGAAGAAGATTCAGTAACTCTGAAAAGCCTTCCGAATTATTATTCAGCTTTGCCTTGGTTTCCTCTCCATTTCCCAATTTGAAATAGATATCAAACTTTGCCTTCGAAATATCAACGCCTATGTATACCTTTTCTGGTTTTTCCATTTTCTTGCTAACTTTACCCTATGTCTATGGCGGCCGTTGCTATCAGATAAGTCTTTTACCGGATCAATCTATACTTAAAACAGGTTCTTGTGACCTAATGAATTGTCCTGATTTCGGTAATAAGAGCAGAAGGGAACAGCATTGCGAACAGTCTTTACGACCAATGACGGATAACGTCCTTATTCCTTCTGCATTTACCTGGTAGCAGCGTCCCGCTTCTCAGGCAAACCAAATAATATTCCGATATTTTTACAACGCTTTTTCCGCCACTAACTTAGTATGACGGATAAAATTCAATCTCGCCAAGGAAGTCTGAGTCTACCATCTAATGTCTGACATCTAGCGTCTTACTCAATACTCAAGACTCCCTACTCAATACTGGCCACCCTAATTGTCCCTTGCCTCATAAATCCTCAAAAACAATATACTCGCCATATTCCTGGCATGTTCCTTGGCGTGGTCGGCTACCTTGCCGTCAAAAAGTATGTCCAGGGTGTTGAACCATAATTCCAGCCAGTTGCCGAAATGTACTTGGGTAATGCCCTGGCCTATTTTCTGGTCCACTTCCTTGTGGACTTTGAGTGGGTTAAACTTGTTTTTTCCCGGACCGCTTTGCAGCAAAATCATCTCCCAAAAATCCGACAAATGCTCCAGATGCTCCGGCCAGTTGCTGACAATCCCGTTGAATATCGGTCCCAGATTGGGATGTTCCCTTACCTGTGCGTAAAAACTATGGACCAGTTTTTCCACATCTTCCCTGTTTTGGATATCATGTCTTGCCATAATGTAAAGGTAGGAATATTTTAGTAGTGAGTATTGAGTATCTAGTAATAAGATGCTAGACTTTAGACCATTAACCACAAAGTTCACTAAGGTAGCACAGAGGGCACTGAGTTTAACCATTGACTTTTGTTTTTAGTCTTTACCTCAGCGTTCTTGGTGTCCTCTGTGGTTTAACTATTTATTTTAACCACAGAGTGCACGGAGGTCGCAGAGTTTTTATTTGTTAAACCATTGTTCCCTTTGTGCCACCTTTGAGTCCTCCGTGGTTAATTAAAATTTTAACCACAAAGGTCACTGAGGTGTCACGGAGGTCGCTGAGTTTTTAATTTTAAACTTAAGTTATTTGTGGACAGCCATTACCTCAGTGTTCTTGGTGTCCTCCGTGGTTTAACTGTTTATTTTTACCGCAAAGTGCGCTGAGGTCACTGATTTTTAATTTTTTACCACAAAGTTCACTAAGGTAGCACAGAGGGCACTGAGTTTTATATTTTAAAACCTTTGCTCCCTTTGTGCCAGCTTTGGGGCCTCTGTGGTAAAAACTCAACAACCAAACCCTTGTTCTGCTCGATACTTAAGCGTAAATTATAGTTTTTCCACCTTAAATAACCAAATTATGAAATTTACAAGAAGAGCATCGGCCAATTGGCAAGGAACAGGCGATGAGGGTTTAGGCACGGTAAGCACCCAAAGCGGTGTATTGGACAAAGCGAAGTATTCCACCAAGGCCCGTTTTGCGGACGGCAAAGGCACCAACCCGGAAGAACTTATAGGCGCCGCACATGCTGGTTGTTTCAGCATGAAGCTGGCTTTTGTGATCAATGAAAAGGGACATACCGCCTCCAATATCGATACCACCGCCATCGTGGCTTTTGAGGATGGAAAAATCAGTAATATCCACTTGAAACTCTCGGCAACGGTTGAAGGCATGAGTGATGCGGATTTCCAAAAAGCGGCCATCGAGGCCAAAGAAAACTGCCCTATCTCCAAATCCCTGAATACCGAAATCACCTTGGAAGCCAAATTGGTATAATATCCTATATTATCCACAGATAAAGGGGATAAACACAGATAAATGGTAAAATTATCTGTGTTTATCATTTTCATCTGTGGATAATTAGTTTCAATTCACCATTTTTCCCTCCTTGACCAGTTCCTTCTTGATTCCGGTCAATAAGTCATCCTTATCAAGTACTTTTTGCTGTTTGCTGAGGGCTTTAAGGCTGGCAAACTGGATGACGTTCACGATATTGGCTCCGGTAAGTTCATATTTTTTGGCGAAGGTATTAAGGTCAAGGTCTTTGGCCAAGCCGGCTTTTGGCGGGATGTTTTTCTCCCACAGTACCAGTCTTTCAGCAGCCACAGGCATCGGAAACTCGATGATGCTCTGGAATCTTCTGGTGAAGGCCGTATCGATATTGCTCTTAAAGTTTGAAGCAAGAATGACCAAGCCTGGATGGCTTTCTATCCGTTGGAGAAGGTAGGAAACCTCCTGGTTGGCATATTTGTCGTGAGCGTCCCGTACATTGGTACGTTTTCCGAAGATGGCATCCGCCTCATCAAAGAATAAGATCCAATCCTTGTTGATGGCCTTATCAAATAAGGAGGAAAGGTTTTTCTCGGTTTCGCCTATGTACTTGGAAGTAACCAATGATAGATCGATTCTATAGACGTCTTTGTTGGTGTATTTCCCCAATAAACTGGCCGTAAGTGTTTTTCCGGTACCAGGAGGCCCGAAAAACATGACCCTATAGCCCGGTTTGATCCTGCTCTTCATTCCCCAGTCATGTAGCAAGGTTTGTTCATGTTTCAGCCATTCTTCTATTTCCTGAATCTGGTTCAATGTTTTCTGGTTGAGAACAAGATCCTCCCAATCCAATTCTGTGTCAATAAGTTGTGCGGGAAAATTGGAGCTTAGCTTAGGCTTGCTGATATGTTCGGTGGTAAAGAGCTCAGCATATTCCCTGTCCATCAGCAGCGGCCCTGCCCATTCGGGCTCCTTCCTTTCTGTATCCCCTAAGTGGAGAATGCCTTTCCCAAAAAGCGGGGATTGATAAAAAAGCGGAAAGTATTTTTTACGGGTGTTGGGATCATTACCGGCCAGGATATACAAAGCGGTTTCCCCTGTGGGAATAATGCCCCGGTGGTTTTTGGCCTTGATGCCACCGAATTCGGGGAACTCCCCTCCTTTTGGAAAATAATCCTGTATGATCCTGTTGAAAAAGCCCGGATCGATATGAGGCACCAACGCGAGTATGAGAAGGAGTAGTTCTTGGTTTTTGATTCTCTGTTCAAAAATAAAATTCCCTAAGGCTTCTTCCCTGTTCAAATGCAGTTGCATTTGGGGCTTTTGCAGGGCCTTGCTCCTTCCCAGTTCAAAATCCAATCTGGACCTGATGGCCATATTTAAAAATTGTAACAGTTCGTTCATGGTGTTAGTTACTTGTAATTGGTTAATAGCTTATGGGGAACCGAGGACCAATGATAAGTATAATCTGGATTCCCAAACCTTTTTATTAAAGGTCGGAATTGCAAATTCCGACCAGCCGCCATGTAATCCGATGAAATCCAGCATCTAAAATCTAGCGTCTTATGTCTATCTACAATCTATCGTCTACTATCTACCGTCTATCTCAATACTCAAGACTATCTACTCAATACTCAATACTCAATACTCAATACTATATTTCTCATACGCTTGCTGTAGTTTCACATCATAGCGGTTTTGGGCATAGCCGGGACCATTGTAACCACGGGCAAATTTGGCCCAGTCCTTGGCCTTAAGATGGGACATTAATTTATTGACTTCCAAAAACTTTCCGAACGCCCTCAAGTGTTCGCGTTCATGCTGCTGCATTTTACCGACAAAATCGTCAATGGAGGCATATCCTAAGCTGTCCGCATGGTAGCCCATGATCTGAAAAGCCCCCCAGGAAGCAGAACGGTAAGCGGCTTCTTTAAAGACCTCATTGTCTGAAATGGTCGCCGCTTTCTGCAAGCGATCGTATTCCCCTGCCCCTCCCTTATAGTGGCTCCTGGTCCATTTGGGATAAAGCACATCCTTGGTCTGCTGCTTATAAAAATCCTCAGGGTTGATATGCCGTTTCTTTAATTCCCTCCAGAAAACATGTCCCTCAAATAGAATTTTGGCCCTTCCATCGGGAAGAAAGCCCTTTCCACTACTTTCTACTGCGTTGACCGCTTTTACTGCGGCCAGTTCCAATCCATATTCCTGGGCAAAGTTGATCAGGTCCTGCTCGGAAAGAAATTTGGAATGTTCTTTTAAGGCTTTGGGATTTAAAGCCAGCAGTTTGGTCCAGGTTTTCAATCCTACAATACCATCAACGACCAGATCATGCTTTTGCTGAAAATCCACCACGGCCTGATGCGTATCCTGGCCAAAGAAATGGGAGACATTTACACGGTATCCCATATCGGCCAATATTTCTTCTAAAAATTGGACTTCCGGTCCTCGGGAACGGTATCTTAGGGTTTTCATAAAATTAGGAAGTTTGGTTCTCGATTAACTTTTTATAATGCAAGGCTTTGGCAAAATCAGGTTGGATGCTGAGGGCTTTATTAAAAAGCAGCAGGGCATCGTCGTATTGGTGCATGCTACACAGGATGACTCCCTTTTCAGTTAAAATCAGGGGATTTTCAGGATTCATTTTCAGTAAAATGTTCAACTGTTTTAGGCCCTCCTCTATGTTTCCCATGCCCAGATAATTGGTGGCCAAATAATACCTGAAATCCGGCTGGTCAGGCAAATCTGCCAGGGCTTTTTTAAAGGCCTTTTCGGCCAATCCATGATTGCGGAGATGAAACTCACACCTTCCGATGTGAAACCAAATTTCCGGATGATCATCGGAGGCGGTAAGGTCATGGAGAATTTTCAAAGCCCCTTCATAATCCTTTTGCAGAAGGAATACTTTGGCCAGTTCCACAAAGTATTCCAACTTGGCTTCCAGGTTCAGCAAGGTATTCCAGTAGATTTTGGCTTTATCCAGCTCATTTTTATGAGTGGAAAGCTTTGCCAAGCTCAGCCAGGCATTGGCATGGTCAGGGTATTTTTCTGCGGCCAGCCGGTAGCGCTTTTCTGCTTCCTGCAGTTTGCCCAGCATCGCCAAGGTGTTTCCCGAATTTATGATATAGCTGGGTTTATCTTCTTGCTCAATTGCCTTTTCGAAATAGTCCAAGGCATCATCAAATTGCTTTTGATGGTGGTAAAAAAGCCCCAGGTTGTTGAGCAAAGAAGGGTTTTGGGGATTGAGTTTAAAAGCTTCTCTGTAGCAATTCCCGGCCTTTTCAAAATTCCCATTAAGGAAATGTTGTACCCCTTCATTATTGAGTTCGGTTGCTTTGCTAATTTCCATAGTATAATTTAATCAAATAAATCGTTTTTAACGTCCCTGGCCAGTCCCTTGGCCATATCGATTACATCCAGATCCGGATAGATAACTTCGATATCATCAAAGGACATATCAAAGGGCTCTCCTTCCCGGTAATGGACCGGAAATACTATTCCGAACTGAATGTCTGGGCCCCATTCGTAAGAGGCCAAATTATGCCTCCAGGTTTCCGAAATGGAAAACCAGCCAATTCCCAAGGAGGCCCTGGCAAAGGCATTGAGGTCGAAGGTAAACTTGGGATTGACCGTAATCCGGCCCTCTGCATCCAATGCCAGGCCGGTTTGTGGGCTCCAGTTGACATCCACTTCGGCTGCAGCCTCTCCCTCAAGCCCAAGCGTACCGGCCAGTTCTATTCCTCCAGATAGACTGGCTATCGCCACGCTGACACCTAAGCTTAAATCTCCTCTTAAAGTCAGTCCCGCATCGGCAGGAATGGCAAATTCCCCATGTCCGCTTACCGTGGTTTCCTCCTCCCTTTCAGGATTGTAGGTAATCTCGGCCGACATGTTTCTTAATTCTCCCGGACCAAAGCCAGCCGTAAAATCAAGCCCTCCTCCTATCTGAGCGACCAAACCAATGCTTCGGGGGCCAAGAGGAATGGCAAATAGTGGTATTTCTATGGTAGGAACGCTGAACAGGTTACGGTTAACCTCCCGTCTTCTAAATACCTCATAGCGATCTGAGGACAACCTGGCGGTCACTTCTATCTCCCCTTCAGGGGTGAAATTCACGCCTGCTGTGGCGGCCAGCCATGGGGTGAGCTGTAAGGTCAAACTTCCCCCACCATAAACCCTCATGGTATCGTCCGGCTCTCCTGTAGGCTGCCCATCATCTCCAATGACTCGGTTGGTGGCCCCTACATTGACCGTTCCGCTGAGCATGCCCCTACTGTAGGAAGCGGAACCTTCTATGGTCAGCGCCCCATTTTCATAGGTAACGGTCAAGGAGGAGGAAATGCCAGGAATATCGGGCTGGGCGGTACCGGAGACAAATACATCATATTCCTCGGCTCCGGCAGGTTTGGATACCCGGGCTTCCACGTTTCCTCCGGTAATGCCCGGTATTTCACTGCTCAGGTCAAAATTTCCCCCTATGGAAAAACCTTGCTCACCATATTGAATGGTCATTGAACCTCGTTCAATTCCCGGAATGTCCAGTTCGGCCTCTCCGGCAGCCGTGAAGTTGTTTTCACTGTAGGAAGCAGTAATGCTGGCGTTTTTTACCCCTCTTACCTTGCCTTCCGGAATACCGATTTCTCCGCCTATGGTCCAGATATTGTCCTTGTATTCTACATTGATTTCTGCTGGGTCAAAAAGATCCGAATCAAAATTGAAAGCACCTTCCAACTCAAAACCGCCTTCGGTGGAGGCTGAAGCTCCGATATGCCCCTCACCTACTTGGTCAATGCCGAAGTTGACCTGGCCTTCAATAAGGAAGCCCCGTTGGACTCCATAACCTAAGGTTAAACTTACATCGCTTATGGTAAAGGGAGCTGGCATATCCAAATCCCCTGTTGAAAATACTTTTTGCAACCGTACATCATCTTCGGTGATGACAATCTCCACATTGGATCTGGAGATAAAAGGAACGGATGGTAATAGGGTTCCCGTACCCACCAAACCAGCTTCTGTGATTTGAAGGGATGAAATGGTAAAAGGGCTCAAAAACTGAAAGTCAGCCTCACTATTGTTAATAAAGTCCTTTAAGTCTTGTGATTTTAGATAGCCCGCATAGGTGGTTCCTGGCATTTTATAAATCGGCCAGTTAAAATACTCAGGAAGTTCCATTATTTTCTTGGAGCCATCTACACTTTTTAAATAAAAAGGTTTTCCCCTCATATGCCCCTTTTTCCCTTCATTTACCTGAGGTTCAAACTTCATACTTTCAACATTAAAAAACTTGTTATGAAGCCTTAGAACAGGATCAAACAGGCTATTGGATAACTGCTGTTCAATCGCATTAGGATCTTGCCATGAGATTTTTGTTCTTGAATTCAGATTGTCACCCCAGTAAATCACATAAGAGGAGGTGGAACCTATTTGACCTGCCAAGTCCAGTCCAGCCGGATGTGCATCATAAGGTAAGCTTATGTTGGGATTGGGGTCTTGGAAGTCATACATATTGATGGCTCCTCTTCCCTTTTGTCTATTTAAAAGCTTTTCAATATGGTTTCCACTTTCGATTCTGGTTTGATCCCAGGTTTTGATATTGGCAGGATTGGTACCGGCGCTGAAGCTTCTGTAATGAATGTCAAACCGTGGCTTGATATACCTATCAATAGTCCTGTTGTTAACCCTGTTTAGATTGATGTCTTTTGACTCCAATGCGGTTTTTAAAGCCTGGTCGGAATTGATTAAATTAATTAAGGCAGTATTTACATTACCTTTAATCAAATTACCCGATTCCCTATTTGCCTCTTTACTGAGTAAATGCAGATTTTGTACACCTTTAATGCTGTTACTCTTAATCCTAGGCCAGCCTTTTAACTGTAATTCCTGTTTGTGATCTATCTGATAGATTTCCTTTTCTCCACTTGGATCATCCCAAAAAGGAACTTTCAGGTTATCAGCTAGCAGAATAGCATCCCCGTTACGCTCGAATCTTTTCGTTTTCCCCCCTGATCTTACAGAAGTGGACACACGGTAAAGTCTGTCATCCTGAATCCCTCCTTCTCTTAACTTTGCCAAGGCTCCGTCACTGGAAATAGTGTCCCACTCGCCAGCCTGATCTGGATTATTCTCTTCTTCACGTCCACCATCGCTAAACTCCTTGGCCCTAAAATTATTTTCCCCGTTCATAAAGGGAAGTTTAAAGGCGGGAATAGGCAGGTCGTCTACAAATATCTTGGGTGGATTGGTGGTAAAGTCAAAATTAGTACCTGATTGAGGTACTTCGGTATCATCCTCTTCCTTCTGCAGCATTTTTCCATGCACAGCAGTACTGCTTCCCTGCTGGATGGTATGGGTCAGCTCATGGGCCAGTAGGTGCTGACCAGATGAGCTTCCTGGATCGTATTTTCCTTCATTGAAGTAGATATCATTGCCATGGGTAAAAGCCTGGGCGCCCAGCTCCCTGTTCATCTGCACGGCTGAGCTGTCGGTATGGATGTTGACCCCGCTGAAATCCGCTCCAAAACCACTTTCCATGGTTTGTCGGGTAGAAGAATCCATATTATTACCGCCGCTACTTTGGTTCAATTGGCTTTCAAGCTTTGGGGAAACGGTAGTGGAATTCTCCGATTTGGCTTGCAGGTTTTCCCCACTATTGTCATCATCTTCATTCGATGCTTCGGGGCTTTTTTGTACCTCCTCCTCTTCCTGCTTTTGCAACTCTTCCTCTTCTTCTTTTTCCTGGATTTGTTCTTCTTCTACCTTGGTCTGTACCAGAGGTGTGATGGATTCCGCCACGGGCTTTTCCTGAAGGGTATTTTCTGCCAGCTCCTCGTTTTGGACATCTTCCTCTTGCTGGCTTTGAACCTTTATGTCATTATTGGAAATTGAAGGTTCCGGACTGTTATTATCGGCCACTATCCGATCGGCCATTTGATCAGCTTCAACTTCATACTTATCCCCGGCTTGGCCCATGTTGAGCTGGGCCTGAAAAAATGTCTCAGAAGGCTTCTGAGGGGCTTGGCTCTTTGGTCTGTATTTTTGCGTCTTTTCTGCCATAAAAAGTGGGTTTGTTTCATTTTGCTTTTTTGCCCGGACAGCCTTTATAGGATTTGGCCGCCTTCTTTTTGGACAGTGACCAAGCGGAAGTAGCGGCTTTGCCTGTGACCACTATTGTTGAACTTTTGGTGACATTATTGTGAATCAGTTCTGCCACTGATTCGACCACGCGTACACATCCATGGGATTTGGGGGTTCCGGTGACCGCTTGGGCATTGTGAATGCCAATGCCTCTTTCTGTGACAAATGCCATATACCAGGACATGGCATCTCCTGCAGCGCTCTTATAATCTTCTCCCCCCAGTTTTTCTGCTTTGAAATTACTGCCCACAGGGGTACAGTAGGTGTCCTTGTCCCCTCTTTTTGGATCAATGCAAGGATCCCCTTTTGTATTTGGACATCCCTTTCCGCTGGAGATGTCATAGGGGCCTCTCGTTTTGCCATTGCTCCAAAGGATCTTGAGATTTTGATTGGTCAGGTTGATGGTTATTTTGGAAATAGAAGGCGGTTTTACTTTTTCAGGAGGATTTTCCAGTGGCGCTGTTTGAATTTCAGAAACTGTGTCAAAGTCACCTGCCAACATCTGGTTGATGGATTTTTCTTGGGTAGGAACGGTAGGGCCTTGCCCTGAGTCCCCGTCCAACACATCGGCGCCGGAATCATCATCGAAATCAATGATTTCCTCTGTGTTTTCTGAACTGAAAACATTATCCAATGTGCCCATGGTCTCAGGCCCCACAATACCATCCACTAAAAGGGAAAATTCCTTTTGGAATTCTTTGACCGCGCTGTCTGTTTCTGAGCCGAAAATACCGTCGGCCCCAAACTTGGGCAATTCGTACCCTATATCCATCAGGGCAAGTTGGAGACTTTTGACATGTCCGCCACTGCTGCCGTTTCTAATGTGCTGTTCATCATCAAATGCGGCCTCCAACTTAGCATTTCCCGCAAATCTTTGGGCTTTGAGATCATGCCCATCCCCTATTTTCTTTTGTAGTTTTTTTTGGACTGCTCCCTTCTGTTGAATGGTATGGGTGAGCTCATGGGCCAATAAATGTCTGCCCTTTAAGGATTCCGGCTGGTACTTGCCTGAATTGAAATAGATATCATTGCCATGGGTAAAAGCCTGGGCGCCTATCCGATCACTCATTTCATGGGCACGGGCATCGGTATGGATGCGCACCTTGCTAAAGTCCGCACCAAATCCATTTTCCATTTCTTGTTTGGAGGTTTTATCCATCATGGTGCCGGATCCTTTGCTTTGGGACAAGGGGCCTTCAATTGATCCTGTTTCCTGCGGGGGCATTGCTGATGTTCCGGTCTTACTTTGGACCTGTTCTTCCTCTTCCTGCTTCTGTAATGGCTCTTCTTCCTCTGCTGGTTTTTGTTGCAGGCTTTCTTCTTTTTCACATTCGGCACACTTGGCCTGAACAGGCTCCTCTTCGGCCATTTCCTGTTTTTGAACCCTGCTTATTGAATCTGCCAGGGGTTTTTGCTGTACTTCCTCCTCCTCGCTTCCTTGCTTTTGGATAAGATCCACCGATGAGGATGGCTGATTGACCACCTGATCGGCCATGGCATCGGCTTCTTGCTCATATTGGTCGCCTGGCTGGCCCATTTCCAGTTTGGCCTGGACACCGAAAAAATCCTTCGGCTTGTCTTCTGCTTTCTGGAACAGCTGTTGACTATGGCCTTGGTTCGCCTTCTTTAGATGTTTTAATTCCCTCATGGCTTTTGGTTATTGTGTGAAAACCTTTACCTTTTTCTAATCCGGATTTGATCACCATCCTTCTATATTCCTTAACCGGCATCTCAAGTCTTACAATTAGGGTATAAAGTCTAATGTCTCAAATCTTGATACTACCAATTACCATTCGACAAAGAGGAGTTCTTTTCTCCATGGAAACTTGACCATACTGATGCCCCATGGGAGCTTTTCCAGCAAAATGTCCTGAGTTTTCCGCTCTAGAATCAGTTTAGGGTATTTCCCTTCCAAGAACAACTTCCCCTTTCGACAAAGAAATGCTGACCTTAATGTATCCACACCCGTCCCCTTCAGGGAAGTCCAGTGGCCTATTACCGTTTTTAATAGTTCTTCTGCTTGCGATTTCAACTCCTTGGATAATACAAGCTCTCTGTTTACCGCTGTAGACACTCTCATCCCACAGCAGAACTTTTCAAAAATCAACTCATGGTCAAAGGCCGATTCCTTTTTTGTAGCCAAATAATGTAGCAGAAGCACAGCCCTTTCCCTATCGGAAAATACATTGTTAGCAGTAAGTAATTTTGTCTTTAGGAATAGTTCTTTCAAAAAGGGATGCAAAAGGATAAGCCCTGCCTGCCCTACCTCTAATTCCTCAAGACCTGTATCATCAGAGCTACTCTCTACATGGTCTGCCTCATTGGAAAGATGGTTTTGATTGGTGAGAGTATCCGATATACTTGAATAAGATTCAAATTTAGAGTCTGAATAAGGAAGTGATTCATCCTTGTCGGCGCTATTTTTCCGTGACTTTTGTCCTTTTTGGAAAAGTGACTTCACTTCATTCTTTGGAATAATCCTATCTCCTGAAAGCCGCATGTAAATGTCCTCATCCAACCAGTTTCTGGGAGACTGGTGAATTGCTTTAACCCAGTCGATAAGTTTCTTAAGTGTGATTTGTGCAGCCATCTTTTCATTGTTGGGAGCATTCCTCAGCTGTTCAAGTACTGTTGAGATGAGTTGTTTAAGATTGTCTTTTAGTACCGCAGAATTGGGGATGGCCCAAATAAAGTCCCATAACGGTATCTTCAAAGTTATTCCGATCTTGGTTTCCAAGGCGTTTAAGAGCTGTTTATCCACCGTAAGACCATATTCCTGATGTACAAATTGCTCATACATCATCCTGTTCTGTTGGATGGTAAACTGTTTGACCAGTCTTCTGCGGAGTGATGGGTTTTGAGCGGAATGTTTGAGTAAAGCAATGAAGATTGGATGGTCCAATATTTCCTTCACAGCGCCTTTTTTATTCCAATTTGAAAAGAATAGCGGTGCTTTCTCATTCTCACCCATCCACCAAGGTTTGCTGCCGTTTTGAAGCAAATGACAGATGGTATTTATTTCTCTATTTAAATGACTAAGCGAGCTTGTTTTTTTTGCATGCCCCACCTGAAGTGCATCAAAAAGAGTATGGTTTGGATCACTTACATCATCGATTTTGTCAAGTGCTTTTTGTAACTGCATGGTCAGTTGTCTTTTTAATTGTCCCAGCATTTGATCGCTTGATGGATGATTGAGTTTTCCATTTTGCCCTTCAAATAAAGGTCCGGGACTCTTCAGCACTAACTCCAATTCAGGCACTTGGAGATACATCCGTCCAGTGTGATCATCTATGGTGTCTAATACCTGTTCAATAATTGGCAAAAGATCCGTCTTTAGCCAATCCCCTAGATAGTCTTTCAGAAGGTGGGCATTCTGGGAATTATGACTGATCAGTTCACAACTGACTTTATGGACAATATGCTTAGGCCTGATATCCATCTTTTATGAGTTTATAAGGCCCATTTGTTCCCTGATGGCTTCTTGTACGTATGGAGCCTTGGTAAACACTTTGATGAGTGCTTCGAAGTAAGCAGCCATATCTTTTTCCACGTCCCAGATCACCTTAAATTCAATCAGCTGCTTCATAGTTTCAGTAATCCGCAGCATCACCTTATTGAATTGGTCTTTATTAATATCAAAATTTTCTTCTGGCTGGCATTTGATCAGCATATAGAAGAGTTTGATATATACCTTATAAAGTGCTTTGGCAGGAGGCATACCGGGTCCATTTCCGGAATTCATCTCGATCATGTATTCCACCAGGTTATTGATTTGTTCGGTGATTTTTTCAGTGATGAAATCATTCTGTTTGCCTTCCAAATAGGTTTGTGCCTCACGGGCGGTATTAACAAGGACATCAATGGCTTGCGAAAGGATGCCTTGGCCCCAGCCGTCTATTTTTTCGAAATCGGGTGAATTTAGGAATGCGCCGTAGCGTTTTGCCTCTGTTTGGATAAAGGTATTGCCTTCTTCCATGCATTGTCCAGGCTCTGGATTATCTGTAGTGAGAGAGATGGTTTGAACCGCTGATTGGGCTTGTTCGCACAAGTTGTTAAGGTCTACAGTAACAAAAGCGGTGATCTGATCCATATCACCAGAGAAGTCCTGCACCAAGGTGGTGGACGTTGTTGGCTCCAGGGTTTTATCTTCTATGGTCCATCTATAAGCCGTTCCGGACGGGAATGGACTGGTTATGGTAAAAGTAACCCTATAAGCGGCATTGCTTGGGTTTCGGGCTACGCTGGCCGTAAAGCTGACGGTAGGTCTTTCGAAAATCCTTACCACCAAATCAGTGGACTCGCCATTTACTGTAAAATTCAGTTCCTTGCCCAAGTTAATGGTACTTACCAAATGTGGGTTAAAGACATATTTGCCCGATACCAACTGTACGCCTTCCCCATCAACTACCCCATTTTCTGGTGTCACCTCAAATGGAATCGGCTGTGTTTGTCGGTCTCTACAGATCTCCTTAGGATTGAGGTCCAAACTCACTTCTTCATCGGCTTGTTCAAAAAGGATTTCTCCTGTTACCTCAGCTGGACAAGCCCCATTTGTAGGAGTAATGGTCAGGCTTATGGTCACCTTGTTTTCTTCATTTATAGGAAGCTGATAGGTTTTTTGCGGATTCTTGTCCGTGGAGCTCGTACCATCACCAAAATCCCATGCATAGGCAGCCCCTTCGAAGACCGGTGAAGCTGATAGGCTCAGGGTCGGGTTGCTGACGGGCCCATCAGGAAGGTTCAAAACAAATACCGGGCTTTGGTGAACAGTCAGTTCGGCATTGACCGTCTCCCCATTCACCGTAAAGGAAATGGCCTGGCCCAGCATGGCTTTAGGGAAAAGTGCCGGATCGATGGAAATGGCACTTGTTCCGATAATCACCCCTGGGATCTCCTCGCTGGTTTTGATCTCCCCGTCGGCCGGAATGACCTCAAAGGATACCGGGGCCTGATCCAAGCCCAAGCAATAAGTGTCCTCATCCAGATTAAGGAATACCACCGGACGTGGAACAATGAAGTTGATAGGATTGCAATCAGAACAACATCGGTAGGGTAACATGAAATCGGCTATGACCGTTTTGTCCTTTAAATTGCTTTTGAGTTGACCCATGGTCAGTTCAAAAAGAGAGGAAGGTTGCAAGCCTGCTGAAAGTCTTTCCTTTAAGAGGTCAAGATCACTTTCCAGTTTGGTAGGATCAGTAAAAAGGTTCAGCTCTTTTGCCAGGGAATTATAATCGATTATCTTGGATTCCAAAGCACTGGTCCTGCTTGTACCTTCCTTTGAACCAAGAGCTGTGCCTATCGTGAACTGATTACCTGTTCTTGCTGGCTGGGTATAATATACCATTACAAAGGTACCTCCTTTGGGGACTCCCGCCTGATGTTCCAAACCAGGGTGATGTTCTATAAACTTGTTCAATTGAAGGCCTTCCAAGATGATTTTCTTTCGGGCTTCAATTTCCGCTTGCAGGATTTTTAGTTTGTTAGCGGCACAGCAAATAGAAGTATAATAGAGCGCTTGTGACTGATAAAAGGACTTCAAGCGGTCATTTAAATCCAACTTTTCAATTCTCTTACTGAATTCGTTTAGCTTCAGGCAGAGGCTTTCGATGGATGTCTCGTACTTTCCGATATAGGTATTGTCCAATTCAAATAGCCTTTCCGGGATGTAATTAGAAATATCATAAGAGGCCGCAATGATCTCAATGGGTTTGTCTATAAAGGTTGCTTTGTAGTCTGCTGTGATGTTGATATCCTTGATATAATTGATGGCTTCCTTTTCAGCTGCCACTTTGATGTCGTTATAACTATAATAGGTTTCCGTTCTTGATTTGATCGAGCTGTCAAAGACAATGCCCAAGGCTTCGGTGTCTTTGTTGATGTTTTTGGAGATGCTATCCTGGATACTTGTTCTGGTCTTTGTCTTATAATCTTTAGTGGATTCGAAGAGGTAGGGATAAAGCCTTTGGGCCTCGGCAAGGGTGATTTTGCCTGATTTGATCAGTGTGGCAAGCTTTTCCAAGGTCATCTGTTTACTTTTTTCACTGGGTTTGGCCGTGGCTACAGCTTCTTCCCTGATAGCTGGGGAGGGGGGTGGGTTCGTTGATGTATTGGCGGCCAGCAGTTTTTTGATATCCAGTGAGGAGAAAAACTTGGAAATCTTCCCGGTGATGCAGCTGATCTCATCATTCCAGGCTTCCAGCAGTACCATTAAATCTTCAAAATGGCATTTGTAATCTTCCATTTTGATATTTTCCAACACTTGGTCAATGGAAAGGGCTTTTACATCAAAATCAAGGTTGTAGGTGCTAACCATGTCCTGTATTTTAATCAGGGCTCGTTGGTAATCTTGTCCGATATGGCCTTCAACTCTATAAAAGTCATAATTGCTAACATCATATTCCAAAGGTTCAAATTTCACCTCATTGGTTGCTGGGTCGACCTCTCTTTCATATTGGTAGATATCCTCCTGAAAACCTTTGGCTGTCTTTTCATAGCTCCAATGGTTCAACAGCGTGGGGTTGGATTTGTAATAAACCGGAATGGCCTTATCTCCTAGCCTTCCCCTTTGCTGGGAAGGAGTGATGCGTAGGGTTGTAGCGGATTTTCGGTAGAGCTTAAGCAATAAATAGAGCCGCTCGACCAGTAGATGAAGCTTTGCTGTAAGCCGACTATCTCCGGTTATGGGAGATTTATAGAAGGAATGACGGTATTGGGCATATGGCCTTGTATCGCCCACTATTCCAAGCATTAGATGCTTTGGAAAGGCCTTGATATCAGGAAGGCAAGTGGTGTTTAGGTTGAACAACTGATCTATTATCTCATGGTAGGTGTCGACCACGTCTTTCAGCCAATCATAGTCATATTGGAATTGGTTGACGAATTTTGGATGAGGCTTAAGCGCAAATTGGTTGATATAGCTTTCAATGTTTTTGTTTAGTCCAAGAAAGTCACTGATTGCTTTGATGCCGGATTTTAGTTGGTTAAGGTTTAAGGAATTGATGGCCGCATAATAGCTGTCTTCCAATTTTTGGAGCTTTTGTGTATTGGCTTTGCTGAGCAGCACCCTTTTTAACTTTACTTTCTGTAAAGAGGCATATACGGATTTGATATCAATCTTTTCGTATACAGTGTCCTTAGACATCAAGTAATCAGCCCCTTCCTTGTCTGTTAAAAGCACCCTTAAACGGGCCACCTGTTCCACACCTTGGTTGTCACAATCTATACCCCCACAGAGGTCAGCTTCCTTGGCATAGGTTTCCAGGTAGAGTACCACTACCTTTTCGCTCAGTCCTTCCAGATTTTGTAAAGGCAAATCTGTATCGGCCTTTTTGCTTTCCGGAACAATTTCCCAAAGATTGATGCGGTTTTCACCATTTAAAAACCGCGGATAATTGCCATGGATATCCTCAAAAGCATGGTAATGGCTGTATTCAAGATCCCCATCCACCAAGCTTTTGGCACTTTCATTGGGAATGTCCTCCAGGAGTTTTAAAAGATCCCCGTCGGTAGTTACTCCTACACCTTGTCTAATACTGACACGGGTAGGATTGCTCAATAGCTTGGTCCTAAAGCCGCAGACCAGTCCCACTCCATTTAAAAATACTCGCGTCAACCTGTCCTGATCTTCAAAAAAAGCAATGGATTCGTTCAATTGTGTATGGGTGAGCACCTGGTCTACCTTGTAGGTACGGTACTGTGTGGTTATAGCGGTAAGTTTATTGGCCATGACGGTATTGATTAAAGAGTTCCCAAGTTCGTTTTTCCTAAAATAATTTTGCCAGCTAAGTCCTCCTCCTCATCTTGACAGTTGTATAGTCTGCCTGACGGATAGATGGTGTGAAGGCCTGTAAGTATTGTTATCAATTCATTCAGCACCTTGTTGTATTTATTCAAGGATGCCGCTGAACCATCCCGCTGATGGATATCGGTGTGTTCCAGTAAAAAAGCCTTGTAGGCTTTTTCAAACCTGACTAACTGGTTTTCTTTAAAGATGGGTTCTGTGGGGTTTTCCACATCTTCCTGCGGTATTTCAGGCTCCTCTCCCTCCCTGTATCCTATCCAACAGATTTTTGCCACTATATGGGCCGGAAGCTCTTCCCTGATCAGGTTTTCCAGATAATCCCTAAAATCCTTATTGGCAAACCGGTAAGTATATCCCGGTAACACAATACTGACCCTGAAGGAATAGGGATCGATATTTTGACAAAGTTCAAAGTCGTCTGAGCAAAAGGGCATGAAGCGTGCTAAGGTATAGTCCTTCCCTGCCTCAGCCTGTGTTTTGGCATGAGCATTATCTTTTTGGTTGGGACGAAGGAGGATGTGCTCTATCAGGAAAATGCCCTCTTCGGTAAATTTGTACTTAATGAATGAGATAAGCGCTAAAATGCCATCGACAACCTCTCTCCGTCCTGCGTAGTATTTGAATTGTTTCGCAATGATATAATCCGTATCATCTTCATTTTCGATTTCAGGATCGATTACATCAAAACTGAATTTTTCCGAGGTGGCGGTCTTATGAATATGAAAGCTGCCCTGTTTTATAGATGTCCCAAAGCTGATCTCTTTCAGCGCTTCGATATCTTTTTCCCTGGTTTCAAGAATTTTCAAAATAGAGAAATACATCTCCTGTCCAGCTTCATTATAACTGTCATAGGAAACGGTAGCGGAGAGGATAATTTTGTTTTCTTCATCCCGTATCCGCCACCGGTAGACCCAGTTTCCATTTATATTTTCATACTTGTAAATCTCTACTGGGGAATCTGATATTTTTCTTCTGCTATAGTCCCTGATGCCTGCTAAACGGGCAATCCGCTTTTGTACACCGCTGACATTTTTGGTGTTCCAAAGCTGATCCCCTTCCTGTTCATAATAATTGAAGGCTTCTCCCCTTTCCCTGCTGATCACATCGTATTCTTTCAGTAGCTCCTGTTTGTGTTGAAGGACCAGTTCATCGGTGCTTTCCCCGTAAAGAAGCTTCATCAAAAAGGCATAATTGCCAAATTGCTCGGCAAACCTTGCCAGTAAATGGTCCAATAGCTGATTCCTTCTGGCGATATCTTCATCAAGCAGTCCCATTAAAGCCTCCGAAAGACTTTCATCATCATCAAAAAGGTCCTCATACTCTTCCTTGATCAGCTCATTGAAGCCTTTGATGTCCTTAACTGCTTGGGTAAAATAGCTTTGCTTGGGCTTTTGGTCCAGGGAAAGCACTTCTTTTATCTTTTCCAGATGCTTAAAGTAAGAGGCCAGAATTTGGTCAAAGAACATTAAGTAGCCTTTGAGCTGTTTGGCTTTGGCATGTCTCTCCGGCCCAAGCTCTTTCGGTAGGCCTTTGTCACTAAGCCCGTAAGTCTCTGGGAAATTGTGTTGGATGGAGTCATAATGCCCCCATGGACCAGCCACTCCTTCCGGGAGAGGGGGCTCCCTATGTTCAGCTGCGTGGGATAGCTGCTCTTTACGGGCCAAAAGAATTTCGTTTTTGTAAGAAGCAGCCTTGTTTTTGTTTAGATTGACCGGAAGGATTCCCTTGAAGTAATTTATTGTGGTCTTATCACAAAGCTTGGGCTTTTTGTTTTCGGGCACGCAAATGATCCAGTTGTCCCCATTTTTTTCATCTCCTGTATTGCAATTGTCCATGGTAATCTCCTTGACCAACTTCACCCCCTTGATTTTCATGATGAGATTAATGATATCCGACAAGCGAACCTCTTTGCGCAGTTCAGAATCCATCAATTCCTGGAGGTCAATAAAGCCATGGTCCAATAATGGGCCTTCAAAAATCTGCTCTGTAGGATAGCCCTTATCCGTCATTTCTTTAAGGGAATAAAATTGTGGAGCTGGGGCAAGATAATCTTCCAAGGCAATGATTATCTGTGCATGTACAAACTCTTCATCTGCTTCAGGTAAAACTTCCACATTGGCGCAAATAGAAATGGGATGGGACGATACTTTCTCTACCGAAATAAGGTCTTCACAAAGGTTTCGGTGGGCATGGAAGGTTTTGTATATGGCACTTTGGAGGTCTTCTGACAGTTCCTTTTCGGCATCCTGAGTTTCTACCAATAGCTTATAGAGGCCTTTGAGGTTGAATTCCGTTTTCAGCGCGTCCGTGGTGTGTTTAAAATCTTCTGCATCATAGGAAAGTTTTTGCTGTTTCAGGTCTGCGTGGACCGGGATAATGGCCTTTTTGACCCAGCAGTTTTTGATTCCCGGGATATCAATCATGATCTTCCGGATATCCAACGCGGTGGTAGCCGCGGAAGGTAGGGTGGCCGTGGCTTTGTAAAACTGTCCCTGATAGTCCTTTTTGCCCTCTTGGCTCATCAAATCGGCAATTGGAAGGTCAATCCTGTGTCCCAGATCAGTGATGGCATAGCATAATACTTCCAACATGGTAATTCCGGGATCATGGGTATTGTAATCCGTCCAAAGTTTGGAACCAAACTGCTCGATGTAGTTGATCCCTTCCTTTCTCAAAAAGTCAAAATCCAGGTCATTGTTTTGTGCCTTGATTTTGGGAATGGTAATATGTGGCCTTAGTGTTGACATGCTTCTTCGGGTTCGTTATTCGAATTCGAACAATTTTTTTCCACCAAATCGATCTTGTGATTTTTTGCCGAAACCAATATGGATTTGGGATCGGTTGGATTGATGACTTCTTTGTTTTTTACTTCCTCAAATTCAGGATTGCAAGGGTCAGTACTGTTTTCAGCCCTTCTCTTGAACTGGATATCTTCCAAGTAATCCACATAGTTGAGTTGCTCCAAATAGTGGATCAATTGGCTTTTGTGTAGGGAAACCCCAAAACTGACTGTGGTCGTTTGATCGTACGCCCATGGAGAAAGAAAGCGCTTGATGTCTTCCTGTATCTGTATCAGATAGAAATTCTCATCCAATCCTTTTTTGAATTTCACCTTCAAGACCACTCTTACCTCCTCATAATGGGGATTGATGACGGATGCATCCACATGGAATGAATTCAGTCCATTGATAAAAGTACTTACCTCGTTGAGGGTGGCTTGGCTCACCCGTGGCTGGTAAATGTCAAAAACCTTTTGTTGTACAGTATCCGGAACCAGAATGAGGGTTACGTTTCCAGGAGACTGGAAGGCCTTCTCACGGGTATGGTTGAGGCATTTTACCTTATGGACTTTTGGGAACTGCTGCAAAATCAAATGTTCGTAATCCCATAGGCTTATGGCCCGCTGCTTATGTCTTAATCGCTCACTGATTCTGCGATAGTAGGCATCATCGTTTTCCTGCTCTTTGCCTCCAAAGGAAGGAAAAGGCTGTTTGATGCTTTTTACGGTGCTTAAGCGCTGCTGCAATTTGCTGATGGTCCCGGCTTCCAGTCCTTTGTCCAATTGGTCACCGTTATTTCCGTTGTCTTCAAATACAGCTTCTACAGCCTGGGCTTGTACATCTAGCAATTGGCACACTACATCGTACGGTTTTTTCATCTTGGCCCTCAACCAATGATAACCAGTTGGCAACCTTGTATGGTCTGTAGTGGCCTGTTTTGGTAAGACAAATCTGAAAAGACCTGTTTTGAGGAAAGTTGGGCTTTGGTTAAGTACTATATCGTCCGCATCCAAGTCATGCCAGGCATTATTGGCCAGTACAGCCCAAGTAATCTGTTGTTTTCCTTTGAAAATATTCAATTCATTGGGGTTTTCACTGCCTTCCAAAAACTGAAAAAGCAGTGATATTTGCTGCAACGGAAGGGCTTTTTCAAGCCCTATATACAGCTCTCCCCCATGGCAAAAAGCCGGAATCAAACACAGCTCCTTTTTGTCGGTGGAGTTGGGATAGGACTCATAATGTCCAAAAGGTTCTTCGTGGTAAAGCTTTAAATCCGTAGCGGAGACATTTGAACTAAAGTCAATTGTTTCTTTAGCCGTATAAGAGAGATTAATGTTCTCAGCAAAAGGTGTATAGGGTTCTTTTGGTAATTCCTCGATGGTAGTACTGTTGTTGCTTTTTATGGCGGCAAGGGTAAAGTACTGGGCATAAAGTTCGTGGAGAAAGGAATTGCTTATGCTTAGCTTTAATTTCTTTTCTTCCCCATCTGCCCAAACGGGACTGCCGAATTCAATGTTAAATTCAGCATAGTAGCCTCCTTCACTGGATTCCTCAAAAAGGTTTCCCTCACTTGCGCCCGGCATAAGTTGCGCCTTAAAATATTCCGGCCCATCGACAATTTCGTCCCCCGCTGAGGTCAGATAAGCACTATAGTGGCTTTTGAAGTCTATGGGAGTATTTAGCCAGTCCATCCGAAAGCTCATGGCTGTCAACGGTTTGTGTATTGCTTCTGGATAATGGATCCTAAAGGAAGCACCTTTTGAGGGCCTTGGGGTAAAAGGGAAAAAGGGCTTTTCCGGATTGAGATTACCCAATTCATTTTCTATGATCGGCTTTTTGATTTCCGTTACGGTGGTTTTAATGCTTAGCTCCCGGAGGATGTTCTCGTTTAGCAGTCGGTATAAGTTATAGCCTTCTTTGTTCTGCGTCAAAAAGCTGACTTTAATAAGCGGTAGATGGGTATCGTATTGACCGCCATGGATAACGGGATCATAGGCAATCACTGCCGGACTGTCTTCGGCAAGAGTAAAAGCCAAAGTGAGGATATTTCCGCTTATTTCCGTGGCTTCTTCGAATTGGGCAAAGCCCAATGTCATCCATTCTTTTTCCAAGGTGATGGCCAGGGACAAAGCCTTGTTTAGCGTGGTCCTATCAGCATTGAGAATGGTATCCGTAAAAGTGAATTTAAGGGTCACTGTCCTTCTTCCCCCCGCTAGCAGAAGCATGCTTGAGGCAAGTGAAAAGCCAATATGGGCATTGGGGAGTGGCAAAAGCTCCGTGGAACCACTACATGGTTTGGTATGCCCAAACGGCCACCATTGCCGGCTTTCTTTTGGGAAATCTGCCCCTAAACCATCTGCGGAATTGGCAATAGGGGATGCCACCATGATCCCGCTTTTTGAATCGGATTCAAGATTGCTAATGCTGCTTTTGGGAAGCTTGATCTCGTTAAATACATTTTTTAGCTCAGCCACTTTGGTTTGATTGACAAGGGCTTCTTCTATTGTCAAATAGCTTCTTTTGCTTCCTTGGCTATCTTTGCCTCCATCCAGAGCTGTTCCGGCATCCAGCTTGCTTTGGGAAATGTTTTTGGCCAACTCAAATACGAGATAGACGTGATCAGGCACCAAAGGGGCTTTCTCCAAGTGCAAAATCTCCCGGTAATAAAAGTCGAGATGCCGCTTGGTCAAGCCGTTGAACCGATCCTGACCATGCTCCAACAGTTTGAGAAAACTGATAAACAAGGTCAAATGTGGGGTTAGATCCCGCGTGGAGGCAGCTTGGTTCAAGTAGGTATCGATTGTTGCTTTAAGGTTATCAATTACCTTTTTGTCAGGATCCTTTTGTAGGATGTTTTTGTCATCGGTAAAAAAACTGAAAAAGGAGGACCAGTCACCATTGGGATCCTTAGGGTTTTCTTTTTTGTAAAAATTAAGGTGGGTAGAAAAATTAAGCGCAAAGATGATCCAATCACTCAGCTTGAAGCCTTGTAGCTGGAGGCTATTGGGATCCAGCTGCGGAATATGCAAACTGGTCCGGTCAGTCCCATCTCTTTTCAAAATCTTAACGATATGGTTACAATCCATACTCATTTATACTTGTTTTAGATATTGGTTCCTTCATTGATATAAAATGGAAATACCATATTGTTTCGGGCGTTGGTGGCCCTCACGCGGTATTCAATCTGAATCAATAGTTCTCCCTTTAGGGCATCACCCTGGTTGATGTTGATTTTTTCCGCATCAATCCTAGGTTCATGGTATAAAATGGCATTTTTGATTAATTCTGATACATAGGTCTTAAGGGTTCTATTTATTGGATTGAAAAGCAGGTCCTCCAAATTGCAGCCATAAGTGGGCTGCATGACCCTTTCACCGAGTTTGGTGCTCAGGAGAATCTGGAGGCTCCTTTGGATATCCTCTACTCCACTGGTGGTTTTGAGTGTTCCCTTTCCCTGATCAAATTCAGGTGGGAAGCTCCAGCCTGTACCCAAAAAGTCATCACTTCCATTCATCTTTATCCTATTAAAACTGTTGGTTCTCCTAATACTATGCTGCCTCCATGGGCGGTGCTGTCTCCTAACCTTGCTGCAGGCATCCCTCCTATCAGGACAGTGGCAGAACCGGCTATGATGCTATCAGGAGGTCCTGTACAAACGGCCATATCACCTACGCGCGCAGCGGGCATTCCTCCTATGAGCACGGTAGGCTCTCCTGGAGGCATGATCGGCCCCCCGACATGGGGAACAGGTCCATTGGACATCGGACAGATATGCATATCGTTGATTCTTGCTGCGGGCATTCCCATATTTTAAGTCTTTAGATATTAGACTCTAGACCCTAGACTTTAGACTCTAGATTTAAGACATTTGACACTCCTCTTAATCGTTTTTGGCTTTCATTTTATGTCAACCTAGTTCAGCACATCTCACTTCCCCCTGGCCCCCTAAAGGGGGAACACCCCCTCACTGCCCATCGCCTATACTATTGTGGACTTTTTTGCCCCTTGGGACTTGCTATACTCTTCGTATGTCAGTATCTATTCCCATTAGTTTTTCTCTCTTTACTCTTTGTTCTTTGTTCTTAATAATTCCTACTAGCTATGCTCCCCCCTGGCCCCCTAAAGGGGGAACACCCCCTCACTGCCCATCGCCCATACATTTGTGGACTTTTTTGCCCTTGGACTTGCCATACTCTTCGTATGTCAGCATCTATTCCCAATAGTGTTTCCCTCTTTCCTCTTTGTTCTGAATAATTCCTACTAGCTAAGCTCCCCCCTGCCCCCCTAAAGGGGGAACACCCCCTCACTGCGCATTACCTATACATTTGTGGACTTTTTTACCCTTCTTGGGACATGCCATACTCTTCGTATGTCAGCATCTATTCCCATTAGTTTTTCTCTCTTTACTCTTTGTTCTCAATAATTCCTACTAGCTAAGCTCCCCCCTGGCCCCCTAAAGGGGGAACACTCCCACACTGCCAATCGCCCATACATTTGTGGACTTTTTTGCCCCTCGGGACATGCCATACTCTTCGTATCTCAGCATCTATTTCCATTAGTGTTTCCCTCTTTGCTCTTTGTTCTTGCTTCTCCATACTCCATACTCAATACTCTATACTCAATACTTAATACTCCATACTAAATCCTCCACTAATTGATCTGTACCAATGATCCTTTTATAACCGCTACTGCACTGGTGGACAGTTCCGCTCCTGCGCCCCCCTCAGCTTTGTATTGGGCATCTGCCTTGGTGCTGATATTAACCCCTTGGACATTGATATCACCGGTTGCTTTTAAATTGAGATCCTTGCTCGATTCAATGGTAATCCCATCGCCGTTCATCATGACCTTATTGCCGTTTTCATCTTCCAAACTTATGGCTCCCTCATCGTCCGAAAGGGAAAGTTTATTGCCATTAGGTGTTTCCAATACGAAGCTGCTTTTGTCGTCATCGAAAATCATCTTGATACCGGAGCGAGTAACAATCCCCTTTTCGTGGTTATCATCAGATCCAGGTAAGGGGGATGGCTTCGCGCTGCTGTGCAGGCAGCCTAATACAATGGCATCATTGGGATCTTCATTGATAAAGCCAACGATTACCTCATCCTCCAATTCCGGCCGGAAACTTACTCCTCGTTCTTCTCCCGCATCAAGGCAAGCTTGCCTGCACCAAATTCCCTGTTCTTCTGAATTGACGATGGGCAATTTGACCAAAATCCGGTCCTCACCGTCTGGATCCCCTTCCAATTGGGTGACAATGCCGATCTGCAATCCCTTGATGGCAGCTGTCAATCCCGCTGCAGGTGGTGATTGGATATTTTTTTCGCTCTCTGAGAACCAGTTGGGGTCGAAACCAAATTGGGCATCCACAGTCCAATTTCCCTCGGAAATTTGGTGGCTGATGGCTGATATAAATACCTTGCCATTGAAGCGGTCCCCCACTCCTTCCAAAAGCAGCATTGCCCCGGGTTTAACCGAAGGGATTCCCTGAAACTTGACCCTTCCCCTGATTTTGGCCATTTGCTGAAAAGTCCATTTAGAGTCCGCCCAGTCCTGTAGACTGCTGTCCATTTTATTTCCTCCATGCCTCAGAACCACCTCCGATTCATCTAGCAGTGAGGCTAAATCCGATGCTTCTATGTTGCCGTTGGCAGCTAAATTAGGATCAGTACCTTCCATTTCCTGGATTTCTTGGTTGGCAGGATTCCAGGCTTGGGAAATGACTTTGGGAACCTGGGTTCTGGCATCCATCTCCGCATCAAATTCCAGCATAGTGGCTCCAAAGGTGACCGTTTCTACCTCCTCAGCATTGAGGTCTGGTTTTTTCAGTGTGATTTTTCCATCATCGATCAGACCAATTAATCCATTAGCCTGGGCACGAAGCATCATAAAATCCCAGTCGGTAACATCATACTGAATCAGTTCTGCGTGTGTGGTATTGGTTGCTTCGACCTCCTTGTCCAAGGCATAGGCCCCAATAAGTTCTTCCATGATATCGGCGTCAGAAGATTCGTAGAAATAGTTGTTTTTCCTTCTCAAGGTCATTTTTACCGCTTGATCCTTCGCCTCGACCAGAAGCAGGAACTGGTTGCTTCTGACTTTGATCTGCTGTTTGATGATGATTCCCTTAAAAATGGTATCCTCATCGGAATGGTATCCAGCGGTGATTTCGATTTCCTTGCCTGGAATGAACAGCTCGTCATTGCTGGCGGAGAAATCACGTTCAGCCGGGTTTCCATCCAAGATGGCCAGTTTGGCAGTAGGGATACGGTTGGTTTCTTTGTTCACCATAATGCTTTTTACCTGAAAGCTTCCGGGAATTTCCTGACCTTCAATCAGCACCTTATGGGTCACTCTGTCGACACTTTGGCTGGTTTGTATGGTTCCGCTGTTATTCATTTACTTTGCTTTTTCAATGGGAGGAAAGAAAATTTCCATTCCGGTTTCCAACTTTCTAAAGTTCGTAAGCTTGTTGGCTTTGGCTACGCTCAGGTAATACCGAGAATCTCCGTATATCTGATAGGCCATTAGTGGCAGACTGTCTCCCTCCTTCACGGTACGGAAATGAGTCATGTCAGGAGACTGGTTGTTTTCCTGGGCTGTCCTTAGCTCTTCCTCGACGAACTCACCGATTTTGGCCGTGGCTAATGCCCTGATGGGCGTGCCGTCCGGCCGGAAAAGTTTGTACTCAATATCCATCTCCTTGAGGTAACCTTTGAACAAAAGACTGCCCCAAGTGATCATCAGGTAATTGGGTTTGTGCTTTTCCCCATTGTATTCGTAGACCACTTTTTTGAAATGCTCGAGGTCGTTGATTACGCCGTCTTCAGAAGCTTCGTAGCCGGCGATGACCCCGGTACGGTCAAATAGAAAATCAAGCTCCAGGGTTTGGGGAAGGATCTTGTTAAAACGTATGGGAGCGGCACTGGTGCCAGAGGCCTGGTCTTCGTTTTGCTCTACCCGATATTGGAATTTGTATTTTTCTGGATTGAGCAGGGTGGTGAACTCCCCGTTGTCGACTTCTTCGGAGAATTTGGCATCCTTATAAGCCACAATTTTTAATTTTTCCAACTTACCTTCGCTCATGACTTATCGTTCTTTTTTGGCTTCCAAAATTTCCATGACCTGCTCTACACATTCCGAAATGATTTGCTGCTTGTCCATTCCTTTGGCAGCACCTGTAGGAGAAGATGTTTTGCCTTCGTCCACAGTTATTTTGATATGCAGCTCTTTGATCTCTATGGGCATCAGATGATTGTTTTGAAGTAGTTATAGGACAACTCGATGGATTCAATGGCCATTTTACTTTCCTGGGCATTAAAATCTTCCACGGTCCACTTTACCGGGTAGGCATGCACCACATTCCAGGTCATTAGAGGCTCATGCTCTTCATTGAGCAGTTTGACGGTCAGGTCGATGGGCTTAAATTCAAAGTCTTCGATAGCATCCCTGCACCATGAAATGACTTTAGAATCTGCTAAAATGCCCCTTTTCAAGATCAAGTTGGGATACTTGGTCTTGACAGGAAATTTATGCTTGAACCGGTTCTCCCCTCCTTCAGCAAACTCTTCTGTGTCGATATCCACTGACAGTCCCGAAACACTTTGAAATTCGTGATCATGCCTTTTGGAATCTATACCGGTGAATTCCACAATAAAATGGAAGCTGGAAGGAGGATAATAGGTGGCCATATGCGCTATTCATTTTGGATGGATAATCCTTCATGGACCAGTTCCATGGATTCAATGGCCACCTCATTTCCGTCTCCTTTGAGGTCTGTGCTTTGGACTTTGAGCGGCCAAGCATTTTTGACTTTCCAGGTTACCACTGGCTCATGTTCTTCATTGAGTAAACTGATGGTAATGTCCCTTCTGTCCACTTTATTGAGGTTGATGGTATTGTACCATTCATAATATTCATTGTCACTTTTAAAAGTGCCCCGTTTCAAAGTAATGTTGGAGAACTTTTGCATACCGGGCATTTTGATTTTGCTGTATTCCGGACTTGCTCCATGTCTATATTCTATGACTTCCGTTTCCACATCCAATCCGGAAACTTCTGTAAATCCGATTTTTGTTCCTCCCCATTGTACAGAGAAGTGAAACTTTGATAATGGATAGCTCATGATAGTGTTATTAGTTATTGAAAAATTGAGTTATTGAAAATTAAGGTAAGGGATCTCTGAAAGGCCCCATGAACTTATGGGATTCCCACTTCGTCCTTCCCACTTCGTCCTTCCCACTTAGTACCTCGCCTTCGTATGTCGTCCTCACTATGATTCCTGCATTTTGTGGGAGAACTTCAAGATGATGAATTCAGCTGGACGTACTACTGCCATACCTATTTCAATGTTCATCTTGCCGTTCAAAATGTCCTGGCTGGTCATGGTTTGCCCCAGCCCTACTTTGACATAAAAGGCATGTTCTGGCTTAGCACCTGCCAAAGCACCTGCTCTCCATTGTAAAATCAGGAAATTCTCTATCATGGCCCTTACCCTTACCCAGGTGTTTCCATCATTGGGTTCGAATACGAACTGTTCTGTGGCCTTTTTTATGGATTCCTCGGCCATATTGAAAAACCTTCTGACAGGAATGTAACGCCACTCATTGTCATTTCCCGCCAGGGTGCGGGCTCCCCAGACCATGGTTCCTTTTCCGGTGAAGGTCCTAATTACATTGATGGATTTACCGGCGTCCACATCCACATTGAGACTTTCCTGTTCTTCATGGGTAACATTGACTGTAGGACCTTTGATGGCGGTAAGGCTGACATTGGCGGGAGCTTTCCAAACACCGCGGTTACTGTCCACGGCAGCGTAAATGCCGACTATGGCACCACTGGGAGGCAATACCACTCCCTTTTTCTGAATGGCACTTAGGATGGCAGCATATACCGGATCCAGCATCGCCATACTTTCGACTTTAAGTTCTTTGCTGCCCTTCAGTTCGGTGATGTACTCGTTGATCAGTGAAGTGAGCTTTCCGGTTATGCTTTTAAATTGGGGGGCAGCATTGACGGCTGTTTGTGTCGCCGTATAGATATCATTGGAATTTGCCGGAGCAGCCAATGTCAAACCGTTGAATTCTTCCCCGGCATTGAATCCATTACCGGCAGTTGTGTCCAAAATGGTTCCTGTCCATGAGGGCATGGAGGCGGCACTGTTGGCATTGTCGCTGAAATGGATGTAATCGTAAAAAGTCTGCACGAGTGATTGGAAGTTGGAATTTGGTCCCACGTATCTCTGATGGATCAAGGCTGCGTTTTTGGGGTCGCTGGCATCATTGTCCGCAGGACTGAGAGCATAAAAGGCCTTTAAATAATCAAACAGTGCCTCTGCATAGGTGGCCAATTCTGTCCGGTTGGTAATAGCAGTATTAGCAGGAGCTGAAATGGCCCCTGCAGCGGTGATGTCGGTGGTGATCTTATTGATCCCTCCCACTAAGGTAGGATTCAATAAAGTGGTGATATCTGCCAAAGGCGCACCGTCTTTGGTATAATCGCCATTGATGATGGCATCATAAGTGATACTGAAGGGCAAGGTGGTCTTGATCCAAGGGTAATAGGAAGCACCATATTTTAGATAGTTCATGCCGACATTATCCCTAAAATCCTGGATGGGGTCTGTTGTTGGGGTGATCTCTTTGTCCCCATTTACAATATCCATTACAGCAAAGCGGTCTTGCAGTTTGTTGCATTGGCCCAGCATGGCAGCATGTACTTCTCCTGCTTCAGAAACACTTAGATGTACTGTTTCCGGAATTACCAGCAAGGTGGGTTGGTCCACTTTTTCCAGGGTTTTCAGCCCATCCAACAGTGCTTGTTTATCAATATTGCTTGCATCAGTGTTATAGTCCCCAACGGAAACGATATAGCAGTCACCTCCTCCATTGGCATAAAACATGCGTAGGGAGTCATACAGCAGGTTAATGCCGTTTACCACCGTGCTTTTGACCGTATTGTCGCTGTTGAGGTTCACTTCGAGTGTAGTCGGCTCAGGGCCTGCACCAAAAAAGAACTCATAGTCCGGTAGGGAACTGATCTTGATGGGTTTTACGATGCTTTCAGCGTGGTAATCAACACCATCAATCACAGCCATTTTGGTATAGCCGATAAAAGCGGGTATTGCGGTTTCTACTTGCGCTACGGATGGAGGAAACTTCGTGATTTCCTCGATGTAAACACCAGGTGTTTTATATGTTGTTGCCATGATTAAAAATGTTTAGATGAATATTTCTGAGTAAAGTTTATTGCCTATTTTTTTTACTTGACCGGCATTGGGATTGGGGAATTTATACTTATCCAGGTCTGCTGGTGGTGACTTGAAGTCGGAAGGGGGCTCCAGCTGAATAAAGCCAAAATGGGTCAAAGGTTTTTCCTGTTTGGTTTCCACTTCAAACCCAGCCTTATTATTGATGTATTTCCAGATGGTCTTTTGGTTCTCAAAATGGATTTTGAAATGGGGCAAATTGTTTTTTAGCTTGCCATTGTTCTGGATAATACTCATTGCTGCATTATCTCCTTTTAGATGGAGTTTAATAAGTCCATCAGGAGCAGTGCCTGCAAACCCGTTTTGCTCCAGTAATGCCAATTTATTTTCATCGATGAAAAGAAAGTTTTCATTGACGGTTTTGGCTTCCGAATTCCTGTGAATAGCTTCAAAAGTAACAGGAGCCGGTAGATCAGGGCTTTTGTTGGTAAAGTACATTAACGCTGTCCCAGTGGCTCCAAGTTTGGTGTAGTTTCCAAAAAAGGGATCAAGGATGGTTATGGCAAATACCAAAGCATCATCATTTGAAAGCGCTATATAGGGTTCTCGGTGATCATCTTCCGACACTTTTAGGGCAATAAGGAGGTGGTCCTTGTAGTGCTTAAAAACCATTTTAGAGCCGGAAATTAGTCTTGAGGTCTCTTGTGTCGGTTTTATTCGAATAAATGAACCGAAGTCAAAAAGTTCCAACTGTCTATTTTTATCTTTATCGGTCATATCAAAAAATGTTTCCTCACCATCATTTAAAAAATAGTTGTGATGGATGCTCAGCTTTATCAATGGCTTATAGATAGAAGAGGCTATCATGTTTATTGCTGTTTGTATCGTCGGTGAATTTCGGTGATAACGGTTTGTTCTGAAGCAGTAAGTCCCCTATCTATTTCGATTAAGTTGAGTTTGTAGAAAATGGACGGAAACTGCCTTCCTCCCAGTGTTCCCCAGATGTAGTTGAGCTCTTCGAAAGTTGGGGTGAACAGTTCCATGGTAAAGCGGAAGTTTTTCACCGCACTCATTTCATCTAAATCACGGTCAAACGTAGTATTGGACTGGGTGAAAACTTTCTTGGTTTGAAATAGCTCAAGGATCTTTGATAGATCGTTCAAGGACTTTTTGTAGACAGACCTGTTGGCACAAAATATCAGAAACAGGTTTAAATTGACTTTGGGATTTCTATAGCTTACCTGTTCCCCCTCTTTAAGGTGATTGGGAAAGTTTTTTAGCGTGATTTCTTCCCTTAGATTGATCAAGGAAAGAATAACCTTGTTTTTTAAGGCTTCAGCTCCATCTTGCTGGGAATCAATCATGGCTACATTCTCGAGAATTACCTCGGAATCTTCCATTTCTAACTCACTGAAATACTGGTTGACCTCACCAGCAATGATTTTGAGCACTTCAAAAATCATGGTAAAAGATTCAACAATTAAAAAACACTCCGGCTTTTATAATACTCCTTCGGCAGGCTTAGTAAAACCTGTTATGATTTCTATTCCCTGAATACAAAAGGAAAAAATGCTATCCTTAATGCTGTTTTCAGTAACCGTTGACAGACAGTGGCCTCTCAATACCTGTTCGAGTGTTGGTATTTACTCGATTTGAACTAAAATAAAGATAGGTAATAGCATTAGAATATCAAACAAATCCTTGTTATAAATAAATTATTAGAAATATAATTTCGGTACTAAAAAATTAATAATGGAATTATTCAGTTTTTTTATAATAAAAAATGATGATATTATTAAAAAATAAAGGCCTGACTTGGGGGCAGGCCTTTTGGCAATAGGGTTAATTCCCCTGTTCTTTAACGTTTGATCTGGTTCTAAACTTACCCTGATTGGAGTTATTGGTTGGCTTAGCAGCAGTCTCAGTGGTCTTTGTTGATTGCTTTTTAGGCTTATCGCCACTTTTGGCCTTGTTTGGTTTATTTTTTGGCCTTTGCTGTTTTCCTTTAATTCTGTTGTTCCCTTTGGAAGCATTGTTACCCTTGTTTCTGTTCGATTTTTGGGCTTTTTCCACATAATCAGGACCTTGCTCAAATCCTTCGGGGAGTTGCGTGCGCTCCACCTCTATGCCGATCAATTGCTGTATTTTATGGAGCTTAAAGAGGTCTTTGTCATTAACAAAGGTAATGGCCTCCCCTTTTTTGTCAGCCCTGGCAGTCCGCCCTACCCTATGCACATAGTCTTCGGGATCATTTGGCGTGTCATAGTTGATGACCAGTTCAATGCCGTCCACATCTATTCCCCTCGAAATAATGTCGGTACCTATCAGTATTTTTAAGGTCTTATTTTTAAAGCGGGACATGATTTTTTCCCGTTCCACCTGCTCGAGGTCAGAATGAAAGGCTTCCACCTCAAATTTCTTGCGGAGTGATTTATAGATGTTTTTGACCTTTTCCCTTGTGGAAGCGAAAATTACCACTGCCTCATAGGGCTTTTGGTTCAGAATATGCTGGAGGAGCTCCTCCTTTTGGCTGTCATAGGCCAGGTAGGCAGACTGGCTGACACCTTCTGCTGTTTTGCTGATCGCAATGTTGATCTCTACCGGATGGTTGAGGATTTTTTTGCTGAACTGCCGGATTTTTGGCGGCATGGTTGCGGAGAAGAGTACTGTTTGGCGTTTCTTCGGTAGGTAGGTGATGATTTTCAAAAGATCATCAGAAAATCCCATGTCCAACATCCTATCCGCTTCATCCAGTACCAGGTGTTCCAAAGAGGACAGGTCCATCTTTCCACTGGCCAATAAGGCAATCAGCCTTCCCGGGGTGGCCACTACGATCTCTGTGCCATGCTCCAGGGCTTTCTTTTGCTGTTCCCACACCAAGCCGTCGCCGCCTCCATAAATTGGAATGGAGCTGATTCCAACAAAATAGGCCAAGCCTTGGATTTGTTGGTCAATCTGAATGGCCAGCTCTCTGGTGGGGGCTAGTATTAGGGTGTTTAACTTGCTCGAACCTTTTTCAGCAATCTTGTTCAAAACGGGCAGAATAAAGGCTGCCGTTTTTCCTGTCCCCGTCTGGGCACAGGCAATGAGGTCTTTTCCCGCCAATATTTCAGGAATTGCCTGTTGCTGAATCGGTGTGGGTTTATTGTAACCCATAGCATCCAAACCCTCTTGGAGGCTGTCATTGAAGCTAAAACTGCTGAAAGTCACTATTTCCATAAATTAATTCATTCGTCATTTATCAATCAGAGAGAGGGGATTTGAAAGTTAGGAGGTTATGGGTGAACTTAAATTTAAAAATTCCTTTCCGTTGATTGATTCCCTTTTTTGGACCTAATCCATTATACGAAGAAAATTTTCCATTTCATCTATTTCCAAAACTACTTCTAATCAATGAAATATAAAAATCTCTTTTTGATTTATAATGCTATGACCGTTCAAAAAAGGATATATTGAACCCTTTTAACTTTTAAACAGCTGTTCCAAAATCTTATAAGTAATCAAATAAGTGGGCCTTACCCCATCCATGCCCAGACTTCCCGAAGCCAGTGTGCTGCCTGTCTTTAAAGGGTTGTCCGAGGCGTAATAGGCATAATGTACTTTCACGTTTTTCCGAATACTTCTCCGTATTTTACTGGCGGACTGAATAGCTTTTTGATAGTGCGCTCCCTCCATTTCCAGTCCTATGGCTTTCCATGAAGAATCCCTAAAATAGCTGAGCACATCTTTGTTCTGAAGGGAAGTTCCCAATACCGTGATCATGGCTCCCTCATAGACGCCCAAACCGTAACCTTCAAAGATGCTGGCCTTTAGATGGTTTTTAAAAGGATAGTTGTCCGCTGTGCCTTCGAAGACATGGCTGTCAGGAATCATCAGGTCCCCTTTTTTACCCTCCAAAATTCCTGCTTTTCCCATAATGGAAGCCGAAACGACATCCAGGGGAACCATTTGGGTTTCGGCTTCAAACGGTTTCAGCAGCTCATCAAAGCATTCATAAGCTTGTTCACCGAAAGCATAATCCATGACAACTATCACGGGTTTCTTCTTGCTATCCTTCGGTAGCTCCACTCCTGGAATGATGGTCGCCTCATCCATTTTGGCCGTGTCAATGATCTGTGCGCCAATATTGGTTCCTGATACATCGGGAACTTGGATAAATCCATGTTTGCCGGCATAGGTCAAAATATCCTTTTGCTTGTTTTTCTTGGCACCGACACTGATATCAAGCACCACCTGTTCAATTTCCTCAAAACTGTTCAGACCAAGTCCCTGGTGCCCATATATGGTATTGACCACACTATGAAGATTGGCACTGATGATATGGATGGGGCGGTGAAGCAGGTTGTTTTCATCCAGGATACTTTTAATATTTTGCGCCCACATTTCACCATAGACATGATGTCCTATCCGTTCCCTTAAGGTGGCGGAAAAAGAGATTTCCCTGTCATTATTGTTTACAGCCTCATCTATCGACAATTTGCCCAAATGATGGATGATGGAGAACAGGCTATTAGAATTCCTGGAAGCATTGAATTTTTCCATCGCACGATGGGTTTCATCGTAAGTCCTTCCCGTAATATGGCTGAGATAGCTACAGGCCGCCTCATGGTTATAAGGTTCTCCGTGTTTTTCCTTTTCCACAATTTCGGCAAGCATCTTCCAGTTGAGGTTGATCCGCCCCTTGCCATCGGTACTGTTGTTTCGGATTTTTTCTGCTTCGATGTACAAAAAAGTAAGGTGGGTGAGAATATCATAAATATCACTTTTTCCACGGGTCATCTCCACAAACATCTGATCCTTGTCCACCCGATAGCAGTTCCTTCTTCTTTTTGAGGGAATGAGTTTTTCAAAATCAGCATTTTCATAGCCCTCCCTACTGATCAGCCTGATGTAGCGGCATTCTTCAATACCTCTCGGCAGCCTCTCCATCACATACAGCAAGCCGTCCAATTCCACTTTTTCAGTTTCTGTTACCAAGCCATATATCTCGGGCCTTAACAGGTAAAGTGCACTGATCAAGGATTCACCGGAAACCCCTAAAGGTTTATACACCCCCCTCATAAAAAGGTGTCGCATGGTAATATAAAGTCTTTCTATGGCTGCTCTTGATTCTTGTGCTCTTGTTCTCATAAGTTAGAAATAAAAGTAAGTAAACACTCCCCTCTCCTATTCGTTGGGCTTTTGCTTAAAAATAGGACTTTTATTGGGATTCCCTAGGGTTTAAAAGATGGGGATTGATGTCCATTGATGGCTAAACTGAACATGGAAAGCTTGCCTGATCAGCGGTAGCCAATAGGATTATTTGGTTATCAGCTTGTTATACGATTGAAGAGTGATCTGGTCAAAGATCTCTTAAGAAAATGGGCATACTGCATTTTCCTTGGGTTTATTTAAGAGCCTTGACGGTAATTATTCCTTTTTGGATAGGTTGTCAAAAGCGCCCTCCAGTTTTTTTAGTTTGGGGCTGATCACAAACTGACAGTAAGGTTGGCCTTTATGGCTTTCATAATAATTGTGGTGATAGTTCTCTGCCGGATAGAAATTACTGAATGCTGTAATTTCGGTTACGATAGGCTTATCGTAGATTTCTGCTTTTTCCACCATTTGCTTAAAATCCTCAGCAATCACCCTTTGCTCGTCAGAATGATAAAAAATCGCTGACCTGTATTGTGGGCCTACATCAGCTCCTTGGCGATTCAGGGTGGTGGGATCGTGGGTGGCCCAAAACACCTCTAGGATATCCTGAAATGCGATGACAGCAGGATCATAGAAAAGCTGTATCACTTCCGCATGCCCGGTGGTGCCAGAGCATACTTCCTGATAGCTGGGGTTTTCTATCAATCCCCCACTATAGCCAGGTACGATGCCTTTTATCCCTTTCAACCTTTGGAATACAGCCTCGATGCACCAGAAACAGCCTGCTCCTAATGTAGTGACCTCATGGCCGGATGGGATATTGTTCACTGTGGTTTGTGGAAGTGTTGTCATTGTAGTCTTGTTGAGCAATTGGATTTTTCCTTTGTCTTTTAACTGTTGGGCAGCTTGCTGAATGTCTCCTTCGAAATGTTTCCAGTCCTGCGGATAGATCCATTTGATCACCTCTTTGAGGTCAAAGGGCTCACCGGCTTTCTGCCTTCCCATTTCCAAAATAGCTATTTCTAATATATTATCCATTCGCTGCTGCTTAAAATAATCTGGTTTGGCCGTGGGGCATAAATGCACCCAAATCAAAATCAGGCATGGAACGTCCTGAAAGGTATTTCGCCTTGGAGGATTTGAAGATGGCGGCAATCATTTCCGCAAATTGTCCACTCCCTTTTATTCTCCTTCCCCATTCTGTATCGTTCAGCTTGCCGCCATGGACAGCTTCTATTTGATAAAGAACTTTGTTTGCCCTGTTTGGATAATGTTTTTGTATCCAGTCGGTGAAAACAGCTTTGACGTTTCCATTCAGGCGAACAATGGTATATCCAGCTGCCAAGGCCCCTGCTTCCGCACTTTTTTTGATAATGGCCGGTATATCCTCGGAGTTGAGTGCAGGAATTATAGGGGCAACCATGACACCACATGGAATGCCTGCATCAGTAAATTCCCGCATCACCATTAACTTTTTCTCAGCGGTAGCCGTCCGAGGTTCCAAAACGGACTTTAACTTTCTGTCCAAGTGGTTGATTGAGAAATATACATGAACGAGCTTTTTTTGCGCTAATCGCTCCAAGATGTCAAGATCACGGTGTATCAGGCTGTTTTTGGTAATGACACTTACAGGATGGCCCATTTGGAGACAGAGTTCCAATACTTTTCGGGTTAGCCCATATTTTCTTTCTGCAGGTTGATAACAATCAGTGTTGCCTGAAAGCATGAGGGGCGAGGGCTGGTATTTTTTGGCCAGAAATTGCTTGCGCAAGACCTCAACGATATTTGTTTTCACCATAATATTGGTCTCAAATCCCAGGCCTGCATCAAATCCCCAATATTGGTGGGAATTTCGTGCATAACAGTAAATACAGCCATGCTCACAGCCTTGATAGGGATTTACCGAATAGTTGAGTGGCAGATCTGGACTGTCGTTTTTGCTCAGTGCGCCGACAGTATGTTCCTTGTAATACTTGGTTGTCGGCCTATCCAAATACTTCTCCTCATCGATCCCCTCTAGATGATCCGTTACCTCCCTACGCTTCAGGTAGGGATTTGCCGGACTGATGCTGGCTCCTCTTCCTTTGAATACATCCTTACTCATGGACATCAAGTTACCTTTATAAAACGAACCAAAAAAGCCGATGACAGAGAATGTCTCAAAAATTAAAAGGAAGCTCTTTTATACCGGATAAGTAGGAGAAATCAGCTACAGATAATGATAAATGCCGGCGGAAAGTTTTTTAAGGTAAAAGCCGTTCTGATACTTTGGAAGTATTCGGCAAATTGGAATTTGAGCAGATAGGAATAGCAGATTTGGATAAAAAAACCGTCACTGCTAAGGTGTGTCCGGCTCTTTTTATAGATTTCGTTACGCGACTCCTTTGGAATGAGGCTGAAGGGCAAGGAGGACAGGATAAGGTCGGCGCTTGCTCCTTCTATGTATCGATCAAGGTTTTCCGCAGAATCATTGATGATTTGTACATTTTTCTGTGGGAATTTTCTTTTCAGGTTCTCGCAAAAAGGCTTGCTGATTTCAAAAACCAACAGTTGGGCATCTTTATCCATCCTATCGATAATACCGCGGGTGATGCTGCCATCTCCCCCACCCAACTCGACGATAATCTTGGCTCCTTTAAAATTGGCAAAGGAAAGCATTTTGTTCACCAGGGATTTGGAACTAAAAGTTACTGCTCCAGTAGTTTTTATATTTGCAAAGAGTTCTTTGATTAAGGAACTTTTATTCATTTTTGACTTCCAGTTTATTTTACAATATAGTTATTTTGCAGAGAAATTTATTTCAGTATCGTCGAATAATCCGACGGATAAAACCAATAATAATAAAAACGAAATGAGCCAAAAAGCGGTCATCAAATCGAATCTGGTCAACAATATTACGAGCAATTTGATTAAATTCTGGCAAATCAGCACGTGTTTCTTATTGCTTTTAATTCTTGTGAGTCTTTTTGAGGTGCTCTGGATCAGTTCTGAGCATGGCATAAGTGCTGATAATCAATACGAAATCTTTTTATTGAATTTTCTGAATACTTTAGAATGGGGCTTGTATACTGTTGGGGTATTTTTTATAGTATTGGGTTTTACCGGCCTGCTGTTCCCCGGTTTATCCTATTTTCTTTACCGCTTGATGTTAAGCTTGTTGGTTATCAGCCAATTGGGATTGGTATTTTATTTTTCAGAAACTTTGGTTCCACTTGGGGCCGACCTGTTCACCTATTCGGTTGAGGATCTCAAAGAAACCGTTCAGGCCGCAGGGGCATTAAATGCCACCAATTTGGCAGGGCTAGTGATCATATTGGTGCTGTTTTACCTTTTGTTCGGCTTGGGCAGGTACTTTAAGTTCAGGTCTCGGACGGTGTACTTACTTTCCATCCTTTCTTATATGGTCCTTATTGTACTACTGTTCGTGCCTGTCGGCAAATCTTCCGATTTTACCGGGCTAGAGGAAAACCTGGCAGACAACAAGTCATTGTTTTTTTATGAAGAGGCTTATGAATATTTCTCGACCTCCCAAAATATTTATTTCGATTTTTACCTTGCTCCTGAAGGAAACGAAAATGCGTTGGTACAAAAAACTTTTCTCGATCCCAACTACCCTTTTCTGCATCTCAATGAGTATCCGGATATGTTGGGAACGTTTTTCCACGAGTTTGATACAGTACCCGATCTTGTATTTGTGGTCGTGGAAGGCTTAGGGAAAGCTTATTCTGGTAAGAATGCCTATTTGGGCAGTTGGACGCCTTTTTTGGATTCATTAAGTGAACATGGCCTATACTGGGAAAATACGCTTTCTACTACAGGAAGGACTTTTGGGGTACTTCCCGGGCTCTTTGGATCCCTGCCCTTTGGGCAAAACGGATTTATGGAAGTCGATCCTTTTCCATATCACGAAACCTTGCTGTCCATATTAAAGGAAAACGGGTACCAGGTCAACTATTTCATCGGTGCGGATGAGGAGTTTGACAATGCGAAGGCTTTCTTGAATTATCAAAAGATAGACCTTTTGGTGGACATTGATGATTTTGACCCGGATTTTGATAAATCTCCTGATGTCTCAGGTTTTTCTTGGGGATATGCCGATAAGGAAACGTTCTCCAATGGGTTACGAAAGTTGCCGGTCACCAACCAACCGCAGGTGAATATCTTTCAAACCATGTCTTCCCATTCCCCTTTTACGGTACCCGATCAGGCTTTTTACAATAAAAAGTTCCAGGATTTTCTGGCGGAAAAGCGCTATAAGCACCCGACGATTGACCTCAGTAAATACCAAAAAGAGCTGGCCAGTATTCTCTATGTAGATGATGCGTTAAAAGGGTTTTTCCAGGGATATTTAAAAAGGCCTAAAGCAGAAAACACGATTTTCATCATCACCGGTGACCACAGGCTTCCTGAGATTCCCATGTCCACCAAAATTGACCGTTTTCATGTTCCGCTGTTGATCTACTCCCCTAATATTAAACGACCCAAAACAATGGAGGCGGTGAATACGCATTTTGAGGTGGCTCCAAGTCTGCTGGCCTATCTTGACCAATACCAAAGCTTACAGCTTCCTGACACCGTGGCCTGGAGGGGATATGTCTTGGATACGGCAGCCCAGTTTCAATCGCATGTGAGTCACGCTTTGATGCGTAACAAGTATCAGTTTGGAGATTATATTGACGGCGAGTATTTCATGTCGGATGATCAGTTATTTAAAATCATGGAAAACCTGTACATCGAGCCGGTTCAAATGCGGGAGAAATACGACCCAATGCGGGCAGCATTTGAGGAGTATAAAGGAAAAGACGCCTATGTGATCACTAACAATTCCCTGCTTCCGAAATAGGCCCTATTGGTCTTCCTCCTCATTGGCCAAGACTATTTTCATTAATGGAAAATAATAGTTCCAGTAAAAGGAGGTCCTGTTGGAATAATCCGAACTTTCATTGAGCAATTTGTAAAGAAAAGGAACCCCATAGAATGGTGAGGAGGACATGGGAACAGGATTGTCTGAAAAATCTCCGGTAAAGTAAAATATTTTCCCTCTGCCGTTTTTTCGGACGATGCTGGCGGGAAAATAAGTGGGAAGGCCCATGGCCTGAAGCTTCTCCAGCCCTGCTTTGGTCGTTGCCAAATCAATATAAGAAATGACCTCGTAAGAATTGTCTATCCGGATAATTTCAAACCAATAAGGGTACTGGGTTTCTTTTGGAATATCGTACTTTTCCTGACTGTCCAAAGTGGACATGATTTTGGGAACCTTGTTGCGCACATCTTTTTTATGCTCCAATACCTCTATCCTGCCGGCTTCACTGACAAACACCTGAGCTGAGCCGATAAACGGCCACTCCCCATTATGTTGTTTCTTATAATTTCTTACCAGCCATTTGGGCAGTTCATCATTGATCAGGGTGTCCATTTCATCGAAGTAGCGGCTTATCCAACCTGACCATTTGATTTTCATCAGTTCTTCAAACTCTGTTCGCTGCTTCAGGGGGGTGGGGGCCCCAATGGTATTGAATTCAGCCACCAGAACTTTTTCTTCATCGATCACCCTTTTTATCAGCTCAAGTTCCTTTGCGTTGAGGCCACCGTATATTTTATTGGAAAATTCCTGCCGGTCTTCTTCCCTGAAATCAGCTTCATAAACACCATAGGTATCCGAAACATAAAAGAGGTCAAGCTGGTCCACTAACTTCTCGACATCCTCCTTACTGTACTGATGGATGCTTTTTATTTTGTGTTGACCGTTCTTTTGCGGATAGAAACCTAAATAGTCTTTTTTGTGCTGATAAAACTCGTTGTCTTTGCGTCTGATCTTAAGGTGCTTTAGCGTCCAGAAAATAGAGCGATGTTCGATCCTTTCCTCATCAGAAACGGTTTTATCCAGGACCAATACATTCATCTGCTGGCTGGGAAATACCCACCAGATCAAATGGCTGATCCCTGGAATAATGATCAAAGGCACAAAAAAGAGAAAAAAGGCCGTTAATGTAATCCTTATTCTCGTTTTGGGGTACTGGTATGGTTCTTTGTTGGATGCCACTAAAATCTAAACTCGGTGCCTAGTGTTACATTGAAATTGGGTCGGTAATTGTCGGGGCTCAGTTCGTCATAGGAATAGCCTACAAAGGCAAACCCCATCCATCTGGGAGTCCATAATTGCTGGTAGCCCACCCTTCCCCGGTAAGAGTCCAAGAGTTGGCTGCGAAGGTCCCTGTTTTCCTCATCGGGAGAAACCCCGGTACTGAACTGCACCATAAGGTAATCTTCTGCCCCCTTGAAATAATAACGGGCCTGAACATTGCCGCTGATGGATCCTCCTTGCTCAGAAGGGACGTGATTGGCCCTTAAATTCAGCCACCAGTTCCCGGTATACTTCCCCACGGAAGCCGTATAGATATGGGTTACCTCCGAGAATTTCAAATGCCGGTATCCTATGTCAAATTCAAAAGCCTTGGGCAGGCTCCAGTAGATGGAACCGCCGATACGATAATTGGGAAAAAAGGAGGCATTCGAAAAGCCCAGATTGACATAAGCATAGGAGTTTTTTCCCAGACTTGGATAAGCATCTATTTCGAACTGTGTTCCGTAATTGTCAAAACGGTGGGAATGGGTCGCCCTGCCGATCACAGTGCCTAAGAATCCAATCCTCGAACTTGCATAGAGCGCATAGGTTTGCCAAGGACTTATCTGTCCACCAAAACTATCAAAATCCGAAGTAATGCCGACAGAACTGTTCATGGTAAGCCGCTTCAATCGCTGGATATAAGAAAGTAATCCTTCAATATCAGCCTGGTTCTTGTAGATTTTTTCCGCAATTTCAATAGCCTTTTTGTAGTCTTCCTGATAGTAGGCCAACCTTGATTTTCTGTATTGCAGAGCAGAGGATCCTTCCCCGAACTGTTTTTCGGCCCTTTCCAATACATGCTGTGCGGAATCATATTGGTCAGCCCAGAACAGATTGTCCAGATAGCCGATGTAGGCGTCTTCGTAATCGGGACTTTCTTTGATGGCCCTTTCAAAATAAACCGAAGCTGTATCGTTCATCCCTTCCCAGCTGTATACTCTGCCCAGAAGAATCCATACATCGGAATATCCCGGGTATTTTTCCACTATTTTTTTTGCCAGGGAAATGGCCTCTTTCTTTTTACCGTCCAGCGCCAGGTCCCGAGCTTCGAAAAACTTCTTGTCCGGATCAAAGCTTTCCTGCGCGATTGAGGCAAATGATAAGGAAAATAACAACGCTAAGCTTAGCAGTAATCTATTTCTCATGTCTTTTTTTGTTCTTTTATCATACTGTTGAAGCCCGTCCTGACCATTTCTCCCCAGCCTCCTATGCCTTTGATAAAGTTCCAATGGCCTTTTAGACACCAGTACATTAGCTTCGGGTGGATATAAAAAGGTTCCTTAAGCACTGTTAGGAGAAGCTTCTTTTCATCCCCTTTGTTTTGGTAATTGTTAAAGATCAATTCTTCAAACAAGATGCTAAAGGTAGAAAGTGTTACGGCAAAAATATAAATCAGAATAAATAATCCTAAAAAATACAATGCACTAAAGTCCCCTATACAAATAAGAATTAAGGTATAAAGCAGCCCGGTACCTTCTATAATCGGTGCGTTTTTTTCAAACATTGCCCAAAAAGGAAACGAAACCATACCCATAAATCCGTACTTGGGATTCATTTGCATTACACGATGGAGCTGAAGGGTTTCTATCGTACCTCTCATCCATCGGTTCCGCTGTTTGGAGAGAACCGTTTCGGATTCCGGCACTTCGGTCCAGCAAAGGGGATCCGAAATAAAGGCTACTTTATAGGGAAGTTTTTTTTCTTCCATGTATCTTCGCATGCGCACCACCAATTCCATATCCTCACCAACCGTCTTTGGGAAATATCCCCCGACTTTGATGACCAAGTCCTTATCGAAGAAGCCAAAGGCTCCAGAGATAAGCAATAAGCCATTTACCCTGGACCAAGCCATCCTTCCCATCAAAAAGGACCTGAAATATTCTATCACCTGAAACCTGCCCAGTAGTGTTTCTGGCACACGGTATTTCAGCACCGTGCCGTCCTTGATGTCACAATTGTTGGCGATTCCAATCCCCCCTCCTACGGCAATCACTTTTTTGTTGGTTTCCTCGAGGAAGGGACGTAGCATTCTGATGATACTGTCCGGAGCCAGAATACAGTCTACGTCAATACAGGCAATCAACTCTTGTCCGGAAACATTGATGCCCACATTTAATGCATCTGCCTTGCCCCCGTTTTCTTTGTCCACAACAATGAGTTTGCTGAACGAAGGGTTATTGGACCGGTAGACTGCTTTCACAGGTTGGGTATCAATTACCTGGTCATAGGCCAGGGAGGTCTTGCGAAGATCAAAATTTTTGATCAATACCTCCATGGAGTTATCCTTACTGCCATCATTGATTACAATTACCTCATACTTGCTGTAGTGCAGTGAAAGCAAGCTGCGCACATTTTGTACAATAGTCTTGCCCTCATTGTATGCGGGGGCTAAAATAGATACACCAGGCCCCACCGGTGTGGTAATGACGTCATTATAATCGACAAACTTATTCTTTTTGCTTTGTATCCTCAGTTCCACCGCTGCTATCCCTACGATCACCATGTATATAATGATGGTAGCAAAACAGTACAGTAGGAAGAATATTCCCAAAATCTCAATCCCAATATCAAATAATAAATTATACATAGGTCAATAGACTGTCCTTTATATGATTCCTGATAAGATAGATGTGTTCTTCATTTTGTTTTTCTACTTCTTGTTCAAAACGGACTTCATCCAATTGGTACAAACTGGTCAATATCGTTTTTTGAAGTATAAATTCATCCGTAGAATTCAGCTTCTCCACCAATTTTTCAACGGATTCCTGGTCACCAATTTCTCCCAACAAAGTGGCTGCACTGATGGCCAGCTTGGTGTCTTCTTGCATCAATGCCTCATAAGCAATTTTGGTTTCCCCAAAAGCTGTCAAAGCCCTAAAGGTGATGAGGGTTTCATTTTTCTCCTCCAAACTTGCAGTAGGATACATCTCAGATAGCTTTTCCAGAAGCTCTACCCTGCCTAAAAACCGTACCAGCTTGATGCCGAATATCCTGACACTTTCGTTTTGAGATTCCAAAAGGTTGCTGACTTTTACTTTTTGGATTTGACGGAGGTTTTTTAATACCCTATAGTAGGCCATCTGCTGCCATCTGGACAAGGGGTATTCCTGGTCTGCCAAAAATTTTAGGTCTTTGTCCTTTGAAAGATGAAGCATCGCCCGGACAGCATTGGTTCTTACGATAAAGTTTTTACTGGAAGTAAGCTTTTGGATCTTGTTGTTGGCTGTATCGATATTCATTTCATACAGTTCTATAATCCCGGAGCTTTGGACGTCCCACTTACGGCTCTCCAGCTTATGGATGGAAAATTGGTCAAGCTTAAGAATGATGTAAATTTCCCTGAGTTTATCCTTAAATTCCCCTTTCAAACTTTTATTGACGTTGACAATTTCTTTGATCAAGGTATCTTTGAAAAGATCTATTTCGAAATAGTCGTTGCTGAATTTACTTTTTAGTTCAGCGTAGGACATATTGGATATTTCTTCCAAACTGAATTCAAACAGTAAACTGGATAAGGGGTCCTGGCATATGGCTTTAAATTCCTTTACCGTTTTTCGGTATTTTCTGTTTTTAGAACGGATCACCAAGAGAAAAAACAAAAGAAAGGTAAACGTGATCAGCATAAGGCCCAAGATGCCTATGAGGATAATGAATTTAATATCGGTCAAAATCCGATACCTTAATTTGTAATAAGGCTTAAAATCCACCCTGTTCGCTGCAATGATGATGTCCTCATCCGATTGGGACTCTTCTGACTTCGGAATATACAGCTCATTTTCTTTAACGATCGAGATATATTCCACTACACTCTTAAAGTTTTTTTCCTTGTCAAATATAAAAAATTGGAGCCTCGCTCTCTTTTCGCCAGACTGGAGCAGGGAATCCCTTAAATTAAGGGCGGACATAAAATCCACATAGGTTTTTGCGCCAAAGCTTTGGGACTGTTTGCTTTGGTTCCCCTCTTCCTTTGATGAAGTGCTAAGATCATCGATGGCCACACCAAAAGTCATGGACTGCACTTTATCCGCTTTTTTAAGGAATTCGATGGTTGATAGCGAGTCGCTGTTACTTTGCGCCTTGAGGGTGAAAATGACGCAGAACAGCAGGAAAGTCAAATATAGTTTACGCAGTGTTTTACTCACATTAGGGATTAATTTTTAGTTAATCAGACGTTTTACCCTGATCGCTAGCTCATTTGGGTTAAATGGTTTGGGGACAAAATCGGAAACGCCCATTTTAAATGCTTCCATGACCGTACTTTCTTCTTCCCCGAGGGCACTTAAAACGAGAATGGGGCAATCAGGATATTTGGATTTAGCATATTCAATAATTTCGATTCCGCTTTTAAAAGGGACCATAATATCAGTGATGATCAGGTCGGGCATACATTCATCCAATATTTTTACACCTTGGTTGCCATCCTCTGCGATGATCACCTTGTGTCCTTCTTTTTTTAGCCTGAACTCAACCATTTTCAAAATAAGCTGATCATCTTCAATTACTAATATATCTTTCATGGATAATTCAAACTTTTTACTCTAAGATGTAAAAATATATACTTTTATCCAGAATTCTATCCTCAAAAACCATTCGTATAAACCCGAATTTTGTTTGTTTATTTTCAAATTGCATTTGGATTCATTTGTATACAGTTTATTGTATTTTAATATAGTTTTCGGCCAATTAGAAAATTATATTGGGTCAAAAAATAAATGTTTTGTTAGTTTACAGCTTGTTTGTAAGCATCAACCTATCCCAAATTTTATGATTAAAAGACAACACATTTTATTTCAGGTAGTTGCATGGATATGCCTACTGTCACTTCAAACTGCTTTTGGCCAAAGCGATCCATCGGGCCAAAAAAGGGTGACGGGGGCTTATGCCATTACCAACGCGACCATCATTCCCCAACCGGGCAAACTCGAAAAAAATGCCACCATAATCATCCGAGATGGACTGATCCAATCTGTAGGCAAGGGACTGGACATTCCGAAAGACGCCATCGAAATAAAGGGAGATTCCCTGTTTATTTATGCCGGATTTATCGATGCCATGGGTTTCCAGGGAGTTTCTGCTCCGCCAAAAATAGAACAGCCTGAAAACATGGACCCTTCCGATCCGCCCAATAATGTGGCAGGAATCACCCCGGAGCGCGATGTGCTGGATTATTGGGATCTCAAGCACAAGGAGCTGGAAAAGTGGAGAAATGTAGGCTTTACCATGGCCCAAATCATGCCCAAAGGGGAAATGCTGCCCGGTAAATCTGCCGTGGTGATTTTGGGAAGTGGAAATTCTAGTAATATTATCTCCAGGTCCACCGGTCTTTTTGCCCAGTTTGAGACTCCTAGGAACCTTTATCCAGGAACTGTTTTGGGCATTATGGCCAAATGGCGGGACCTTTATAAGAATGCGGAGCTCGGGGCAGCGCATGACCAACTGTTTGTGTCCACAGCCAATGGGGTCATCCGTCCCGAAAGCAACCTGACTTTGGAGGCCTTATACCCTGTAATTAAAGGAGATATTCCAGTAGTTTTCAGAACTAAGGATGAACTGGAAATCCGAAGGGCTTTGAAGCTACAAAATGAATTAGGTTTTAAACTGGTCCTGGCAGGAGTCGAGAGCGGAAGCAGTTTAAGCGATGATATCTCCCTATCCGATGCAAAAGTAATCCTTGCGCTGGAGCTACCAGAGGACAAAGCCTTCAAAAAGGAAATGAAGGATGCTGGAAAAGAAGCGCAAATGGCCCACCAAAGGGTAAAAGAAGCCTATGACACAAGGCTGGCCGAGGCTTCCCAATTTGAGAAGGCTGATATTCCATTTGCTTTTGGCACTGCAGGGGCCAAACATGATGATTTTTTTAAAAATGTACGCTTAATGCTCGAAAAGGGGCTTAGTGAAGAAGCAGCACTGGCTGCGCTGACCACCCACCCTGCTCAGCTGCTGGGCATTGAGCGGTTTACAGGAAGTCTGGAAAAGGGCAAGCTCGCCAACTGGATTGCCACAACTGATACCCTCTTTAAAGAAGGCACCGCGGTAAAATATGTCATGGCGGATGGTTACCTTTTTGAATACGATGTGGATCGGTCAAAAAACGTCAAAGAGGCGTACAAAAAAGTATTGGGTTCTTGGAAATATGTCTCTGAAACACCTGGAGGGACCTCTGATGGGACCATGGACTTCAGTGAGAGTTCAGGAGATCTGAGCGGTGAAATTGTTGTCGATGATCCTGATGGTAGCGGAGAAACTACCCTGGACTTGGAGGATATTCACTTTGACGGCACTAAACTTTCTTTTTCATTTCATATCATGGTAAAAGGAGAGAAACTGTTGGTAAATATCAAAGGGACTGTAGAAGGGGATAAATTTGAAGGCACCTTAAACATTAAGGATATGGGAAGCTATTCCTTTAAAGCCACCAAAGAGCCTCAGGTTAAATTTTAACAAATGAAATCAATGAAGAAAGTAATATATACGACGCTTTCAATACTGGTATTTGCAGTCAACTATCTGCATGCACAAACTCCCAAGGGCAGTGTTTTGATTCAAAATGCTACTGTTTTGACAGTTACACAGGGTACTTTGGAAGATACCGATGTATTGGTAAGGAATGGGATTATAGAAAAAATCGGAAAGGGATTATCCGCTCCCAAAGGAGTAGAGTCCATTGATGCCAGCGGGAAATACCTTATGCCAGGCATAATAGATGCGCACTCCCACTTGGCGCTTGATGTGATAAACGAAGCCACCGCTCCAATTACCGCTCAAGTTTCCATGGCTGATGTGATCAACCCCTTTGATGTAGGGATTTATAGGGCTTTGGCTGGAGGAACCACCATTGCACACGGACTCCATGGTTCTGCCAATGCCATAGGCGGGCAAAGCATCACCATGAAGTACCGCTATGGCACGGACAATCCGGAAGACATCGTTATGAAGGAAGCCCCCAGAACGATCAAGTTTGCTTTGGGCGAAAACCCCACCAGAGTTCACGGAAGAGGAAAAAACATCCAACCAAGAACCAGGATGGGTGTGGAAGCGATTATCAGAAACGGTTTTGCCGAGGCGCTGCAGTACAAAAAAGCGTGGGAAGAATACCGGGCGGTAGAAGGCAAGAAAAATCAAAAAGCCACACCTCCGAAATACAGCTTGAAATTACAGACCTTGGCAGATATTCTGGACGGTAAGATCATTATCCATTGTCATTCTTATCGGGCAGATGAAATCTATATGCTGATCAAAGTTTGCCGGGATTTTGGTGTAGATAAACTGGTCTTTACCCATGTAAATGAAGGGTTTAAGGTGGCTCCAGAACTGGCCAAGTACACCATGGGGGCCTCGGTGTTCAGTGATTGGTGGGCCTATAAGTTTGAGGTATATTATTCCACTGCCTATAACGCGGCCATCCTTTTGGAAAACGATGTGATCACCTCTATCAATTCGGATTCTGACGAGTTGATCCGGCATCTTTACCATGAGGCGGCCAAAACCCAGCGGTACGGTGGCCTAAGCGATGATCAGGCCTTGTCACTGATCACCATTAATCCGGCCAAACAGTTGGGCATTGACCAATACGTAGGATCTATAGAAGAGGGCAAGCAGGCAGATTTGGTGATTTTTGATGAACACCCGCTTTCCGTATATGCCATACCCCAGATGACCTTTGTTGACGGGGTAAAATACTTTGATATCAATACGGACAAAAATGACCAAAGGCTTAAGGTAAGCCCTACGGAGATGGTGGAACCTGTCTACCTCCAAGCAGAAGATGAAAGGTGCATGCACGGGGTAGAGCTCTTTACCAATGGGCAGGCTAATTTTACACACAGTCATTAGTCATAATAAATTGATAAACAATCAATTGGTTTACAGATGAGAAAAAATAATTTAATACTATATTTTATATTGTTCCTCCTTTTTCCCGTGATGTCCTACGGACAAATTGACGGTGAAGTGTTGAAACCACAGAGCGGAAGATTTTTGCTTAAGGGGGGGACAGTGGTCACCGTCACCAAGGGTGTTTTGGAAAATACCCATGTACTGATTGACCAAGGTAAGATTGAGGCCATTGGGAAGGATCTGAGTGCTGAAGGAGCCCAGGTAATTGATTGTTCGGGAAAGTTCCTTTATCCTGGACTGATTGACAGCGGCACGAGGCTTGGATTAGTGGAAGTAGGTTCTCTGGCCGAAACCCAGGACTATGCTGAGATAGGCAATGTAAGCGCCAATATGCAGGCCCTTACAGCCATCAACCCCAATTCGGTGGCCATACCCGTTACCCGCGTCAATGGTGTCACCACAGCGCTTTCTGTGCCTTCCGGAGGCTTGTTTCCCGGTACGGCAGCTTTGATCAATCTGAACGGCTATACGCCGGATCAGATGTATGCCGGGTTTAAAGGCATTCCGATGAACTTCCCCACTTCTGCTAGAAGGGGGCGTTGGGACAAGCGTTCTGATGAGGAAATAAAAAAGGATGCGGAGAAAGCAATGAAGGATATCAACGATATCTGGGAAAGGGCCACCAATTATAGGAAGCTGGAAGATGCTGGAGCAGCCTTACAGTATTATCCTGAAATGGAACAACTGGCCAAAGCTGTTCGGGGACAATTGCCTTTGCTGATCGAAGTGAACAAGGCAGAAGATATCCAGAACGCCTTGAAATGGATCAGTGAAAAGGAGCTGAAAAATGCCATTCTTACTGGGGTTTCAGAAGGATTCAGGGTGGCCGATGAGATTGCTGCCGCGGGGGTGCCGGTGATCACCGGTCCGGTATTGGCGCTCCCGGCAAGAGGATCAGACCGCTATGACGCAGCTTATACCAATCCCGGAAAAATGCATAAAGCAGGGGTAAAAGTGGCCTTAAGAACGGCCGATGCCGAAAATGTCAGGAACCTGCCCTTCAATGCCGGCTTTGCCGCTGCTTATGGAATGGGCAAAGAGGAAGCGCTGAAGGCAGTAACCATCATTCCTGCAGAAATTTTTGGGGTGGATGAGCACTTGGGCTCCATTGAAGTAGGCAAAAGTGCCTCGTTGTTTGTTTGTGATGGAGATCCCTTCGAGCCGAAAACACAGGTAAACCATTTGTTTATCGATGGCTACAAAATACCGATGACCAACAGACACATTCGTCTTTACCAGGAATTTTTGGAGAGAAATCCAGGATTGGAAGAATAACTGAAAATCCCCGGTATAATTTCCGGGGATTTTGTTTTATTTGATAGATGTAATTTAACCCTTTATGAGAATCCTCAATACCTTATCCATCTTATCATTACTGTTGCTTTTGGTCTTTTTCTCTGCATGTCAGGAAGGACAGCAACAGGACATCTCCCCTATTCTTTCCCAAATAAAGGAACAATATGCCCCGGATAAACGGGTGGCCGTATGGGATATCGAATGGACAGGAGATACCTTGAAGGGAGAGACCAATCTTCCCCAAGCCTTGACCGCTCTGGCGGCAAAACTGGACAGTGCCGGTATGGATTATGTAAATGCAGTAAACCTACTTCCCCAGGAGAATTTGGAAGGAAAACACCGTGCTGTGGTCACCCTATCGGTCGCCAATATCCGAAGTGCCCCAAAACATAGTGCTGAGCTGGCCACACAGGCAACGATGGGAACGCCTTTACAGGTGTTGAAAAAAGAGGACAGCTGGTATTTGGTACAGACGCCCGACAAATACATTTCCTGGGTAGATGCTGCAGGAATCGAAGTGATGGACGAAAGGTCCTTTCAAACCTGGGATAAGGCGGAAAAGGTGGTTTTTACCGGTTTATTGGGCTATGTGTATGAGGACCAAAGCGAGGCCGCTATGGTCAGTGACCTCACTGCAGGAAACCTATTGGAATTATTGGATACTGACAAGGAGCACTATCGTGTGCAACTGCCTGACGGCCGCAGTGGATATATAAAAAAGGAAACAGCGCAATTGTTTGGCGATTGGATCAGCAGCAGGGAGTTGACAGATGAAAAGCTGATCAGTACTGCCCACAACATGATGGGGGTGCCTTACCTGTGGGGTGGTACATCCATCAAGGGCGTGGATTGTAGCGGTTTTACCAAAACCATTTATTTTCTCAACGGACAGGTAATCCCCAGGGATGCATCACAGCAGATAATGGAAGGAGAATTGGTGGATACGGACAAAGATTGGAAGAATTTAAAAGTGGGTGACCTGTTGTTTTTTGGAAGGAAAGCAACAGAGGACAGTCCCGAAAGAGTGGTCCATGTGGGCATGTGGATAGGAAATGATTCCTTTATTCATTCCCGTGGAAGAGTCCGCGTAAGCAGTTTTGATCCTGAGAGTCCCCATTATGATGCCTATGAACTGGGCAGGTATTTAAGGACCAAACGTATCCGGAAGGTGGACAGTGAACATGTTCTATCTGTCGATCAAGCATTGCACTGAACGGGGTAAAATAAAATGCCTCGGTTGGCGTTATAAGTTTAAAAGTCAGTTATTTGAAAACGTTGCTTATCTGATTGTTCCTTTACTCAAGGGATAATCATAAGCCCTTTTCCCCTCTCAAGGAAAAGGGCTTTTTTTATGAATTGATATTGGGGTTTCCCTTTTTTGTACCCTGATAAAGTTCATATTTCAGCAAGCGGCAATCTATGGTGCCATTGTAAAATTCTATTTTCCTGCTGGCTTTTAAGCCTACCCGCTTACCCAGTTTCGGGTTGCCTGTAAAGATATAACCGGTATAACCGCTGCATTCTTTTTTGAGGAAGTCTCCGATCCTTTGGTATACCTCAACCAGTTCCTCCTCCTCTCCTAACCTTTCCCCATACTCAGGGTTAAAAAAGACCACTCCTTTGTCAGCTTCAGGTACGGTGGTGGCCGCGAAGTCTCCTTCTTCGAAAATGATATGGTCCACTACATCAGCCATTTCAGCATTTTCCTTCGCAGCATATAATGCTCTGTCGCTAAGGTCTGATGCCACAAATTTGGCTTGAATATTATCGGTTACTTTGGCCTTTAACTGGGATAAAAGCTGCTGGTACTTTTCGGGATCATAACCTTTGATATACATAAAGGCATAATGGTCCCTGAATAATCCCGGATAGCGGTTGGTGGCCATCAAAGCTGCTTCTATGACCAAAGTTCCCGCCCCGCACATAGGATTGATAAAGGGGCTTTTTCTGTCCCAATCACTTGCTAAAATAGTGGTTGCGGCCAGGTTTTCCACCATCGGTGCTTTCCAGGGAATTTTTCTATAGCCCCGTTTGGACAAGGTTTCCCCGGAGGTATTGATAAAAATGGCGGCCTGCTGCTCCTTCCAGAATAGCTGGAAAACAGCGCCATTGAAATCTGCGCCGGTGTCCGGACGTTTTGATGTGTTTTCGCGAAACCGATCTACTATGGCGTCCTTAACCTTGACGTTTACAAACAGAGGGTTGTTGATGCTTTCATTTTCCGCATGGGAAACCACCGAAAAATAGGTGTCATTGTCAATGTATTCTTCCCAGGGGATGGCTTTGATCCGCCGGTAAATATCCCTTGCATGATGTAAATAGAAGGATTTTATTTCATAGAGTACACTGCTGGCTACCCTTAAGTGCATGTTGAGGAATATGCACTCGTTAAGCGTGGCATAGATTTCTATACTGGTACGGTCCACCTTTTTGGGCTTAAAGCCCAGTTCCCTTAACTCCTGTTCCAAGTAAGGGGCAAAGCGGTCTTTACAGGTCACTACCACCTTCCCTTTTCTATCAAAGTTATTCATGGGGACAAAAATAGGCTTTTTGGAGAATTAATTTGGGTATAAGCAGTAAGAATGAAAGGTATTGATAATTAAACAGTCACTGAGCTTGTCGAAGTGAACTGCCTGTTCTGTCAATTGTGAAAGTTTATTTCCTGCCGACGTTACTGGATTTGTTTAAGGAAAAGAAACCTGACAGGTTTTGTCCTAAAGTCCAAAACGACCCTTTGGATACCTAACCTGTCAGGTTTAACTGATTTGAAAAAATAAAAAGTTACTATTTGGGTTTTACCTCATTGATCCATTTGGTCAAGGTATTGTAACCGATATGGTGTTCATCGGCAAATTCTTCCGCATTGGCGTTTTCATCGATCATGGCGTAGTCAAACCATTTTTCTATGATTTCGTCTTTGCTGAAGACCTTGTGGGATATTTCTTTTTGAAGGTGGTTACCATTATCATCCAACATATTCAAAAGCTCCCGAAGGGATGATCTCAGCTCGGCATCACCAAGGTCCAAGCCTTCTTTTTTGAGCTTTTCGACAGCCTTAGTTTTTACCAGTACCGCTTTGATGGATAGTCCTTTTTGGGCGGCATCGTCCAGTTTGACTTCTTTTCCCTTGGTATCGTAATAAATAAATTTTTCGGGATGCTCTTTGATGGTTTTGACTGCTTCTTTTATTAAGCGCTTCATGTTTAAATTGTTTTATCGGGTTTATATCTGTTTATACGCAAGGACTACACCAAAATCCATATTTGCTTCTTAAAATCCATGAAAAAAGGGCTTTTCCCTCACCTTATTGCCTTCAAGAATATACTAATATTTCAGCACTCTTGGAAATAATTATAGGGCTGATTTATAGAGAAGAACAGGAAGTATCCCCACAGATTTTTACCAAAATCCGGCCATACAATGTTTTGTCTCTAATGAGCGGTCAGCAGTGATTCGGGATTTGGTAATTTGTGATTCGATTCATTTAGTCTGATAGCATAGATCACATTTCCTTTATCAAATCACTATTATTCGAATCTCTGAATAAAATTTGGTCATGGAACGGTGAAAATTACTTTTGAGACAGCCTCATTTGAAGGAAACGGTTTCCAATCCTCTTTCCACTGGCTATTTTATGTATCTTTGCACTCTGCTTATTGGAACTAATCTATAAGAAGAAGGTTTCAATAAAGTAAAATAAGCTTCACCAAGGGTGAAATCAAGTTACAAAACCTCATGGGCCTTGACCCCATGAAAAAGTAAATGTCATGAGCAACAAGAAAAGAGTCGTTGTAGGGCTCTCCGGAGGTGTGGACAGTTCTGTCGCCGCCTACCTACTACAACAAGAGGGCTATGAAGTCATCGGCATGTTTATGAAAAACTGGCACGATGAATCGGTCACCATTTCCAATGAATGCCCTTGGATGGAGGACAGTACAGATGCCATGTTGGTGGCAGAAAAACTGGGAATCCCCTTTCAGGCCATCGACCTGAGCGAAGAATACAGGGAAAGGATAGTGGACTATATGTTTGCCGAATATAAAGCCGGCAGAACCCCCAATCCGGATGTGCTCTGCAACCGGGAAATCAAGTTCGATATTTTTCTGAAAGCCGCGCAAAAGCTGAAAGCGGATTTTGTGGCCACGGGACATTACTGTCAAAAAGGTATAATCCAAAAGGATGGAAATCCCATTTACCAGCTTAAAGCCGGTGCCGATAATAATAAGGACCAGAGTTATTTCCTCTGTCAGCTCAGCCAGGAACAGCTTGCCAAAGCCCTCTTCCCCATCGGTCACCTCCAAAAATCCGAGGTAAGGAAGATCGCCAAAGAACAGGATTTGGTAACAGCTGATAAGAAGGATAGCCAGGGGCTTTGCTTCATTGGTAAAGTAAGGTTGCCTGAGTTTTTGCAGCAGCAGTTGAAGCCCAAGAAAGGTGATATTGTGATCATTCCGGATGACCTTCCTGTTTACGAGAAACAGCGAATTCCCGCTGGGGTGGATATGGGAGATCTTGATCAGGAAAGCCTGGACAGGATTTGTTTACCGATCCATTATCAGGCTGCACAAGGTAAAAAAGTAGCTGAACATAACGGTGCCCACTACTTTACCGTCGGTCAAAGAAAAGGACTCAATGTGGGCGGAACCGGTAAACCGTTGTTTGTTATCGAAACGGACACCAAGGAAAATGTTATCTATACCGGTTTGGGGGAAGAACATCCTGGTCTGATGAGGCATGGACTTTTTGTTCCATCCGCAGATGTACATTGGATCAGAGAAGACTTAAGATTGACCCCCGGTCAAAACCGGCGTTGGTTAGCCAGGATTCGGTACAGACAGCCATTAAGCTGGTCTACTTTGGTCATGAAAGAAAATGGCCTGTATGTTCTTTTTGATTCCCCTCAAAAGGGAATTGCCTCGGGACAGTTTGTGGCCTGGTATGATGGAGAAGAAAGCATCGGATCCGGTGTGATCGCGTAATTCTCAGATGCCGAGGATATATGCAAAAGCCCTTTGCTGCAGCAGAGGGCTTTTGGTTTATGTGGAAAATTATGGCCTAAACTCACTGGAAAATTGGAGTCCTTTCATATCCAGGGGTACAAAGGTAAACATCCAGTTCTGGTAGGCTGTAGAGGAAGGAATTTTCACCAAGACCTTGTTCCATCCCTTTTGAAGATGGACAATAGCGGGTTCTCTGGTCCAATAAAGCTCTTCAGCCGTCCAAGGGATCTCCTGATCCTCTTTGCTTCCCCAGCCTTCCTGTTTGCTGGGTTTCCAGCCTGGTCTTTGCCATTCGGGCCCCTTTAATTCTTGGTCATTGATCCATATTTTACCACCATTGATATCCCAATTGCCATTTTCTGCTATTCCCGTATAGACCCTGTTTGCCCGCAGCGGTGTTTCAAAACCTATCCAAGTGGGAACTTCTCTGGCCTCTTCACTGTGAATATAAGTCAAAGCATAAACACTTTGTCCGGGCTGAGCTTGGGGAAAATAGCCCCCCAGATTAAAGCGGTCTTTAATCACCAAGGTATTTCCCCTGCCACTTTTCCAGCTCCAGTTTTGTCCACCAAATGAGTAGCTGGGTTTTATGGATTGTAATAGCTTATCCCCCTGATCATTGTCAAAAGGCCCAATCAAACGCCATTCTTTGTCACTTTGTGGGAAATAGGGAAAAGCATGATTGGAAAAAGACTGCTGTTTATGGTGCATCAAATAGGCCTCAAAGGCGTTAAAGTATTCAGCAGGCTCAGTTCCCGATTCAGGCAATGTCATCCAGTAGTTTTGTTGGGCTGAAGAAATATCTGCGGTCCAAGTGGCCCAGGAAAAGGCCAGCAAACCAGGATAAACAGGGTTTTCCATAAAAGCATCTTCCCCTCTCCTGGTATTGACATCCGGCCATAAGCATAGTATGCCTCCCAAAGCTTCGTTTCCCTTAGCAGCTGTAATTGGTTTAAAAAAGAGCGTATTGATGTAGGTCATCGGTTCTCCATTATTGATATAACTGTTTCGGGAGTCGATTTCCTTGAGCTGCCCCGTCAAGGCGGTAGTATCCATTGTTCCCCATGCCTGCCGGATCACACTGGCACCTGCTTTCAATCCTGGACTCCAGACGATTGCCTCTCGGTCATTACTTTCTACTTTATGGACCATTCTGGAAATAAACTCCTCCGGATTGGGAATATGCACTTCATCTGAACCGATATGGATCGTTGGAGCCATCTCTCTTGGAATCTCCTTAAAGAATTCATCCAATATCTTTTCCAAGGCTTCCATCCCCTCTGGAGATTCCATTCTGAACCCCATAGATGTAACAAAGGAATCACTGTGACCGGGCATATCAATTTCTGGTATCACAGTAATCATTCGTGCTTTGGCGTAGGCAATCACTTCCCTGATCTCATCATAAGTATAATACCTTCCGGGATCACGTGTTGGGCGATGTTTGGATGGATCGGTGAGTTGGGGGTAAATTTTGCTTTCAATCCTCCAGGCAGGCCGATCTGTCAAATGCCAATGGAAGACATTCAGTTTATAATCGGCCATTATATCCAACTGTTCCTTGAGAAAGTCCATGGTCTGGTAGTTTCTGCCCACATCGATCATAAAGCCACGTATAGGATAAGCAGGTTTGTCCGAGATATCACAGAACGGCATAGTGGCCGAGCCGTTTTCGAGAACTAAGAGCTGTTTTAATGTTTTGAGGGCATAATATTGACCTGTTTCGCTTCGGGAAGTAATGCTGATGCCATCTTCATCAATAATGATCGAATAGGCTTCTTCAGCTAAGCTGTTATCCTCGTCAAAACTGATCTTATATGATGCTTCAGGGTTTAGTTCTACACGTCTGGAATCCAGTAGGGCATAAAGTTCCTCCCCCATCAGTTTCGACAGGTTGGAGGTTTTATCCAGGGCTACGGATTCCAGTTTTTTTACTTCCGTACCCCATGTGACTTTCTGGGGGTATGGAATGAGCTTTACAGGAGTAGCTGCCAATTCCTCGGCGGTGTACCTTGCCTTGAAAGGATGGGGAATTTCCTGACTATGGGTCAGGCTGGAGCAAAAAGCCAAAGCACAACAGGTGACTATCTTGAAAATAACCACCTGTTGCCATTTGATGGAGAAACAATTTTTCATTTTTTGGGTCTTACTGATTTTTGTTTTTAAGGTATTTGAGCAAGGCCAAATACAATTTGACACCTGCTATTACAATTCCGGCTATTGCTAGAAAACCTACTATTTGCCAAATGAGCAGCCCTGGTCCCTGATGAATTAAATCCATGGTAGAAAAGTTTATAAGTTTAATTTTTTAAAATTTCATTGATCGAAACCGCCTGAAAGGTCATCTGAGCCTTACTGCCTTCATATAGTATTCCTATGGTTTCATCATTTATAGATGTCAAGGAAGAGTAGCCAAAACCATGGCCGCTGTCCAGCTCTATCCAATATTTTTCCGGCCAAGTAAGCCCATTATCTAAGCTTACTTTTATGGTGATTCCTTTTCTTTCGTTTTTATCATTGGGATTTGAAAACAACAAAATGGAACGGGAATGCCCTTTATCATTTATAAATTCATGTTTAATCAGAGAGCCCATGCAGACAGGTTCTATCAACGCATGATGAGAAGAAGGGTGTGAGGACCAACTCATTCCTAAATCATTACTTACAGCTATATTTCTTCCATTATTATTTTCTTTCTCCGTCCTGTTTCTATTGTCCCTCATATTTAGCATAATTCTTCCGTCAGAAAGTTCGACAACGGCACATTCAGTAGTATTGCTTGCTGCAGGATGGCTAGTTTCCCAAGTAGCGCCACCATCTTTGCTATAAGTAATATTAGAAAAGGGGTGGCCCTCATTGTCCCTTCCCTGACTTGGAAAAACCAAAATGCCATTGGATAAGGTAATTCCATTACCAGGGGCTGGCGCCCATAGCCGCCATTCCGGCTTTTTTGCCATAGAAGTAATATTTACGGGCTTACTCCATGTCTTTCCGTTGTCTTTGCTCTTGACAATTAAAAATTGACTGGTTTCTCTTACCCCTAAGCCCGGTTGTGACCCTTTATTTCTCCACTGGTGATTCCATGCATTGCTTGTTTCATCCAAGCCTTCTACCCATTTTCCGTCATTTCCAATAATCCCATGCATCCATAATCCAGCAATGAAAACATCCCCGGAATTTTTGTCCACTAAGATGGAGGCATCACTCACGCCATTGAATTTTTCAGGCAAATCACCATATTCCTCCATATCCAACACAATTTGCATTTTCTCCCAATGTAGCCCTCCGTCCATGGATCTACTCAGACCGATATCCATGTCCCCCTGAAGATCCCTGGAGTTACTTCGCCTGACGTCATAGATGGCAAGCAGGCTTCCATCTTTGCCGGTTGCCAGACCTGGGATCCGGTAGGTATGTACGTCATCATCTCCAGAGTTTCTGACAGAAATTCCCGGGCGTATCGTACTTTTTTGGGTTTTTACCTTTTGGTAGGCCTTTCCGGACACTATGATTTTTTCTAACCAAATGGTGGCTTTGGAAGTTAATTTTTCAAAATTACGCGATTTTACTGCGACCCATAGATATTCTGATAGTCCATTGATTTTATAATCGAGTTCCCACTTTTGAGGAGCACTGCCCACTGCAGTGGAAGACATTATTAATTTCCCCTTTAGACTGAATACCGAGTCTTTCCCTGAAGAGTAAAACCTGATTTCTTCTATAAAATCACTTGGATTTCCTTCCACTCCCAGTTCCAGTTGATTCAAAAGGTCATTTTCCATTTGTTTTACCTGAATACATAAAACAGGTTGATAGTCAGCTGTCTGGAAGATGGGCAAGCTGCTGGTGGACACCTCAATGCTTTGGGCCGTGGAATTGGTGGGTAAAAAGAAATAAAAAAGCCAAAGGCTGCCCATCCAGTGAATAAAACCTACCCTTGAAAGATTGCTTGTTAGGCTACCAACTGTTGATCCAAGATTGCCCTTGGTTATCGAAGAAATAAAAAATAATAAACTTGTCATATTTTAGTTTTTAAGTGAAAATATTCCAAATTAAAACTGGGTGGTTTTTTATCGAGGGGCCAACTATCATGGAATAGATGCCTCATTTTCCATTTGGAACAGGTTGAAGGGAAGGCTCTTTCCTTTTATTTTTAAAACCACTACCCCGTGGGTTGGAACATCAAAGCGGATAGTTTGAGCCGTAGTATTTTCAAAATCCTCACCGGTCCAAAGTTCCTTCATGGTATATCCTTCCTTTGCCGAAATGCCCACTTCGTTTAGGTCAAAAGAAATGGTTTTCTTTTCCGGCGAACGGTTCAATAAAGTTACCGCTACTTCACCGCTCATGGTAGAGATGAGTGGTCTTGCCCATACTTCCAGCTCTCCCTGATCGATGACCCTTCTGGCTTGGTAAACCAAGGGGTCTTGATGGATGGATATAAGGTCTTTATTGGTTAATATTTCTAAGGTTTCTTCGGAAATTGTGGTCAGGTCATTGCTGGCCATCAAAGGGGAATTTAACATGCACCACATGGTGAAGTGTGTTTTATCTTCATCGTAACTCATTCCTCTCCCCACTTGCAACATATCCATATCATTGACATGTCCTGGGCCGGCGTATTTCCAAAGATCGGCATTGAGGTCCACAATGGACATTACCGACTCAAAGGTATTGGCAATGTCTCCTGAAATTCTCCAGGAATCGGCCAGGTTGACCACCCATTCTCCCGGAAATTCCCACCGGCAAACATTAAAGACCACCGCAGGATTTATTTGGCGGATGATGGCCCCGATTTCCTTGTACCTTACTTCTTCGCTCAGCCCCAGCCAATCGCCTCCGCACCAGTCGACTTTGATGAAATCATAACCCCAATCGTCAAGCATTAGCAGCAGGTCTTTCTGCTCATGGCCATAAAGGCCTACCCCTACCCCTACGGTGTCCTTATCCCAATAAGACGCACAGGTATTGATGCCTGCATCCGAATAAATACCGGCCTTTAAGCCTTTTTGGTGGATATAATCTGCCAAGCTTTTCATACCGCTGGGAAAGCGTTCCGGATGGGCAAATAAATTTCCTTGTTTGTCCCTGCCTCCGAAAAAGCCGTCATCAATATTTAAATAGGTATAGCCCGCTTCTTTGAGACCAAGCTCCACAAGGGCATCCGCTTGTGCTTGTATGATGGCTTCATTGATATTTACCCGGTAGTTGTTCCAGCTTGCCCAGCCCATTAAGGGTGTTTGGGGCCTTTGGGCAAAACTGGAATAGCTGAATAATAAGAAAAGGAAAAAGAATTTAAGTTTCATATTGCTGTTTTTGTTTTCATTTTATTTCGCAATAATACTATTAATTGCCCATTGAAAAAATCTTCCAGTTATATAGACCCGAATTAATAGTGCTGGAATTTAAGGCCGATAGATTTTATTCGGATTTTTCCCAGACCTTAACATAGTCAATAATCATTTCATAAGGAAAATCCTCCGTTGAGTTTACCAGTCCTGGCCAGAAATATTTTCCAGATTGGCCTTTATCGGCGCAGGCATGATTTAGGATAAGATAAAAGTCCGTTTCAAAGGGCCACATTTGGGCGTTATTTCCTCCTTTACGATGGGTCATGGTTTTCTTTCCATTGACATAAAACTCTATTTTATCGGGGGATTTTATTATTCCGTAAGTATTGAAATCCTCTAGATCAATAGGCGTGGTCATTGAAGGGGCAGGTTCAAGTTTGATACCTTCAGATTCCGATTGGTGAATTACTTGGTAGACTTTTTCATCATTGTTCAAATGCTCCATCACGTCAATTTCTCCGCCACTCGGCCAACCGGCATATTTTGGGGTTTGTGGCATCATCCATATGGCTGGCCAGGCACCTTTTCCCGTTTGACCGAATTTCGCTCTTACTTCCAGTTTACCATAGGTAAAACTGAACTTATCCTTGGTTTGGATAGCGCCTGTTTCGGGCAAATCAGTTTCTTGGTTCCAGCGGGCCCTGATATATAGCTTACCGTCCTTTACTTCAGCAAGTTCCCTGTCTTCGGGTACCACATACTTATTCCAAGCAGAGGACCATGGCTGTGTTTGATAACTGCCCCAATATCGTTGGTCATAATCCGTACCACTGAATTCATCTTCAAAAATAAGCTCCCATTCTTCTTTGGCTGAGGGCTCTTCTATTATTCCTTCATTATCACAAGACATCAATGTCAGGGGGGCCAAAAAGGCAGGCATTATTATTCTTAAGGTTTTCTTAAAAGTCAATAACATGTTTTCTAGGGTTTATAGAGGTCTGTAAATTTATTGTTGGAAAAAAAGACAGGAGAGAACTTGCCCCTCCTGTCTTGAGTTGATTAAAAAATGTTGTCCGACTATTCAACAGCCCCACTGTTGGCCTGTAAAGGCCAACCGGGATTTTGATAGATCACTGAATTTTCAGGCGATCCCGAACCATCAGGAGTTGTAATGATAAAGTGCTGGATAGCGATAGGCTCCAAATAATGCGCAGATGCCCATTTGTATCCATCCTGAACAAAATTTGAGGAGGATAGGATGATCCTGTACGGCCTTAAGTATTCACTCTCATTGGGATTAGAAACATTTGGTGTACCAGATGTACCGGCGGGAACCAAGGTACTTGTACCGTCTTCACTTTCATACCATCCTTCCATTGGACCAAAAAGCTTAAATCCTTCGACAATGTAGGGATCGGTTTTTAATTGGTCCAATGCTCTCCAACGCTTCAAATCAAACATTCTCATTCCTTCCGCTATCAATTCTGATCTCCTTTCCCTTCTTATATTGTAAAGTATTGGATCAGAGAGCATAATGCCTGAGGAATAGGCTCCTAGGTCATTCTTAGCTTCTATAGACATATCGGTAGCAGCAACAGTCACCATATAATCAGGGTTCACCCCTGCTCGATTTCTAATAGCCCTCCAATAACTGTCGGCCTTACCATTGATTGCCCCATCTCTCATATAGGATGCTTCAATATAGTTGAGATAAGCCTCTACTGCTCTGAAAACAATAGAACCTGTTTCACCCACATTACCTGTTGCTTGATCATTTCGGTAACTCATTCCCTTTTTTAGGCCATAGCCAGTCACATACCTTGATTCTCTTATATCAAGAATATTTGGTTCTCCAATTAGCAGAGGGCTACCGTCAGAACTAGTGGCATCATTGATCCTTAACTCCCCTGGTGCTTTCATGAACAACTGAAGACGGTTATCTCTATTTTCTTTCACATCGGATATGTAGTCATCTCCTTGGTATCCGGAACCTATAGCATAAATAGGTAGTCCATTATCCATTAAAAAATTATCCACAAATCCTCTGGTGAAACCTGTGTTACCGCCGTTTTGGTTTACATAGGCATTTACATTATGGTTTAATCCTAATGTGGGATCATATGCTCTCCAAAATAGGACCTCTGCGTATCCAAATAGATCCTGTGAGCCAAACATGGCGAAATAGGGATTACTTGAAGAATCATAGCCATCATCTTTCATGTTTAGAGTCAACTCCACCTGATCGGCCACTTCTTCAGATGCTTCCATGGCTTCAGTTAAAAAGAAATTGATTTCTTCATCGATATTTAAGGCATATCCCTCACCTGGCCATCCCGGACCAGCGGGTACTTGGGCGGTACCTTTATGATAATTCAACCAAGAACCTTCATGCAAAGCCACCCTGGATTTGAATAACAAAGCTGCCTTTCGGGAGAGCCTATTGGTTCCACCAGGAGGGGTTTCAGATAAAAGCATAATTGCAGAGTCCAGGTCTGAAAGGATAAATCTGGCCACTTCGTTCCTAGGTTCTCTTTTGGAGGCTTCTATTAACATTTCCTTGTCATCCGGTAAGGAAGTTTTAAGGATTGGGAAATCACCAAATGTTTTCACTTTCTGAAAATATTGGTACGCCCTAAGGAAATAGCCCTCCCCTACGTAGTGATTCACATTGGTACTGTTTCCGGATATGTCTCCTGCTTTCCACTTTGGAACGACGTTTTCAAGGAAATAATTAATATTTCGGATAGCTCCAAAATTCCAGCCACCACCTGATTGCGGTACTCTTTTTTCTCCGGGCATCCAAATGTTACTGGCATCGGTAGCGGCCTGATTATCGGTATGGTTATCAAATCCAAAAGTACCTACGCTCCATCCTGAATGTGTAGGAAAGCTATAAGCGTTGATAGTATAGGCCGCTAGATCAGCTTCACCGTTTAAAAAGGCATCTGGTGTTACAACAGACAATGGCTCACGGTCTAGAAAATCATTACAAGCTCCCAAAAGTGCTGATCCAACAACAATCAGGAATAGTCTTAATAGAAATTTATTCTTAATCATATTGAAATTGCTTTAGAAGTTGATATTCAGGCCACAAGAGTACACAGTTGCAAAGGGATACGTCTTACCATCATTCCATCCGCTCAAGCCAACTGTCTCAGGATCGAATATTTTGGACATTTTGGTGAACGTCAATAAGTTTTCCCCAGAAACATAAAATCTAGCGTTTCCAATTCCCACCTTGGACAAAACCGATTGGGGTAATGAATAACCGATTTGAAGGTTTTTCAGACGTAAATAAGCTGCATTTTGAAGGTATCTTGTCTGAGTTTGGTTGTTTTGCGATCGATCAAAAGCCAATCTGGGAAAGTAGGATTCCAGGTTAATTTCAGCAGCTCCAGCCTGGACCATTGGAGAGTTTTCATCACGGAAGAAATCCATATGTTCCATAAATCCGGCTGACTGCCATAAGTTTTGTCCTCCGGCACCCCAGAAATAGGGACCGTTAGGCATCCAATCCCTCTTACCAATTCCCTGGAAGAAAATTCTGAAATCAAAATTCTTATATTGACCAGAAAGATCAAGTCCATACCTGAATCGTGGTGTGCTATTACCAATAACTTTTCTATCTCCTGGATCATCTAAGGTATTATTGCCACTGTTGATCGTCCCATCTCCATTGATGTCAGCATACATGATATCCCCTGCTTGCCAGTTGTTGCCCATTTGATTTTGACTTACATTTTCCAAATAAGCTTCTATTTCAGCATCCGTTTTTGCAATGCCTACTGTGGTGTATCCCCAGATTTGTCCACTTTTTCTCCCACTAAACCACTGAGATAGATTTTTGGTATCATTTGGATATTTAGTGACCTTTTGCTGATCATCGGAAAGTACGCCTCTTACATTATAAGACAGGTCTCCGATTTTATCTCTCCAATTGACCTCTAATTCAAATCCATAAGATTTCAAATCGGCGTTGTTTACTCTGGGTACTGATGTTCCCAAAATTACGGGCAGTTCCTCAGCAGGACCTACCATGTCCAATGTATACCTGTTATAGTAATCCAAATTCACCAATAATCGGTTGTCCAACACACCTATATCCACCCCTACATTATAACTTTTTACTCTTTCCCAGGTCATGGATTGGCTGATGATACCCGGAGCGGATGCTGTATTTGGCCTAGCCCCATTGATCAACCAACTGCCATTGTTTACAGAGAAAGGCTGGGTCAGATAGAATGGATACCAGCTTGAAGTGTTTTGGTTACCAAGTTCCCCATAAGAGCCTCTTAATTTTAACATTTGCACTTGGTCGATATTCCAAAATTCTTCTCTCGCTATATTCCATCCTAAAGAAGCTGAGTTGAATAAATTCCATCGCTTATCTCGGATAAACCTGGAAGATCCATCATATCGGGAGTTGAACTCTAAAAGATATTTTTCTTTGTAATTATAATTTACCCTTCCAAAGAATCCTGCCGTCGCCCAATGGTTATATTCACCAGAATTGGTGAAATTATCCGTTGCGGTGTTGATAGAAATCACACTTGGTGTGATCAAACCCGTTCTAGCGGCCTGTACCGTTCTATACTTATTGAGTTCAGAGTTAAAGCCAGCCATTACCTTAAACTGGTGGCCTCCATCCAAATCAAAGGCATAGTCTGAGTAAATATTAGAATTAAAGTAATTGTCTTTTCGGTTGTATTCAGAAACTGCTGTATGGCCTGCCGAAGACCAGAAAACAGGAATGGCATAAGGTTCTCCTTCTACATCATATGCATAAGCAGGCAAATAATTCCCGGCATTATTCTGATTGATTATTCTATAATTACCACTTGCATAGATATTCCAGTTTTTAATGGGAGTATATTTTACCTGACCTTGGAGGTAATAAAAATCCTTGAAGTTGTCCTGTGTACCTCCTTGAATCATTTGGTTGATTTCACTCGGCTGAGAGAAATAACCATTGGGATCTTTTAATGGTACAGTAGGCCACCTTCTTGCGACGTTGTGGTAAAAAAGGTTATTCAAATGTGTGGCTTTGGTAAAATATTCTCTCACAAACCTTGAGTTATAATTAAAGCTCAATTTTTCGTTGATCTTAATATTAAACTTAGCGGCCAATGAATACCTGTTAAAATGATCTCCTCCATATTGGGATAATCCGCCTTGATCCAAATAATTAGCAGACAGGAAATAAGTAGCATTATCATTCCCCCCATTGACGCTTAAATTATGATCTTGTGAAAACGAATAGGATTTGTACTGTTCTTTAAACCAATCGGTGTTACCGTGAGAACCACTATAATATTGCCAACGGTTACCGTTGGAGTTTGGCACAGTAGCATAATCTATCTCACCATTTTGGTATTGCACAATCCTTCCGATCACCTCGTCACTGAAAACAGGGGTTCGGCCTGCGTTTATAGCCGCTTCATTATAGTAATTGGCAAAAGTAAAGGAATCCATCATTTCAGGTAATCCCCTTGGCTTGGACAATCTAAAGTTATTGTTATAATTTACTTTAACTTTGCCCTTTTTACCGCTCTTTGTAGTGATCAAAATCACACCAAAAGCTGCTCTTGACCCATACACAGAAGCCGCAGCTGCATCTTTCAAAACCGTAATATTCTCTATGTCCTGAGGGTTTAAGGCATTTAGATTACCATCCATACCATCGATCAATACTAAAGGAGCTGAATTTGATCCCGCACCAATGGTACCATTTCCACGAATATTGAAGCTAAGATTTTGGTTCAATTCACCACCTAGTCCTGAAGTTTGAAAATTCAAACCCGGGATCACTCCTTGGAGCATTTGTCCCACACTTTGCACAGGCCTAGATTCCAGTACTTTGGAATCGACAGTGGTCACAGCACCCGTTAAATTTGCCTTCTTTTGTTCCCCAAAACCAACTACCACTACTTCTTCTAAGCTTTGCACATCTTCCCTTAGATTTACGTCAATGCTTTCATTGCCGTCCACGTTTACTTCTTTGGAAATGTACCCGATAAATGAGAAGACAAGGACGTCTGATTCGGAGACCACCAAGCTGTAATTTCCATCCAGGTCGGTTGCCGTACCTTTACCACTGCTTTTGGCCATTACGGTGACACCGGGGATAGCCTGATTGTTTTCATCGGTCACCTTTCCCTTCACGGTAATTTCTTTTAATACGGCCTGGTCTTCCACTTTCCTCTTGGACACACTGATATTGCCATTGACCTGTTTGAAGGAAAGCTGGTGATTTTGGGCTAAATTGACCAACACCGCTTCCAGTGAACCATCGGAAATACTGAGGTTTACCGGCTGTGAATTATCAAAAAGCCCCTTTTTATAACTGAATTCAAAATCAGTTTTTTCACTGATGATGTTAAAGGTATGTTTCAAAGTCTCGTTTTGGAGCTGTAGGTTCAGCCTGACTTTTGAAATGTCCAATGATTCCTGAGCTTTGGAGGGTGATGCGTAAATGAAATTCAGGAAAAACAGCTGGACTACAAACCCGTATAGATAGAATTTTCCCACCATACGTAATGCATGTAATGTTTTTTTCATAAATTTGAATAGTTTTTATGTGATTAGTCTTGCATTAAAACGTCAGCAAACAGTTATAGCCTGAGAAACTTTCTGTTTGCCAACAAGGGCCAATGTTAACCGCATTGGCTTTTCTTTTTCATAGGCAATTCGTTTTTAGTTAAAACTTATTGAAACATTTTTATGGTCAATCTTATAGTCAAATTCCAGGGCATGCTCCATACTTTCCAGGATATCTTTTAAGGTAGCTTTGCGGTACTTCCCGCTAAATTTATAATCCTGCTTGGGTGCCCTGGTAATGGTAATACTTACACCAAACCATCTTTCCAGCTCCTCTACCATTTCAGAAATAGGCATCTCCTCAAATAACAATACCCCTTGTGTCCAAAGAATGGCCTTGTTTAAATCAAAATCCCCCTTTATCAAACCATTGGTTTTATTGTATGTCACTTTTTCTCCGGGAACGAGAAGTACATTTTCAGTGTCCGCACTTTCTCGGTAAACCTTTACCTTGCCTTCGGTCAGTTCCACTTTGATCTTGTCCTCACGATAAGCCTGGACATTAAAAGCGGTACCTAAAGCCTCTGTCACAAGCTCTCCACTATTTACCCTAAATGGTAATTCGGCATTTTTGCTTACTTCAAAATAAGCTTCTCCCCTTAAGTGGATGTTTCTGTTCGTTCTTCCAAAATCCTGATCATACTTGATTTGACTGTCGGCATTGAGTAGTATGGTAGTGCCATCAGGCAAAAAGAGCTTGCTTTTCTGGCCTTTGGGTGTATTTCTGATGGTCCAGCTCTCTTCAACCACGGCCACTTCTTCGCTGGGGAACAGGTCGATGATTCCACTGTTGTAGGTTAGCAGTCCCCCTAAACAGAGGGTGAGAACAGCTACTATCCTTGTTGGCCATGAGATCATTTTTGTTGTTCTGATTACAGGCCGTTTGGCATTAATTTCCCCTTGGATATTTTTAAACAGAAGATCCTCCTTTTTCTGGTTCCAATCTTTGTTGGGTGCTTCTAGTTCTTCCAATATCTCTTGGGACTTCTCTAGAAGAAATAACTTTTCTGGAAACTTTTCAGCAAACTGGGTGTAAAAAACATCTGCTTTAGATGCTCCGGCATACACCCATTCTTTGAATGGCTTATGGTCAAGAAAATCCTCTATGCTGTTAAAAGCTTTCATTTGTTTGGTCTTTCATTATATAAGAGTCCAAAAAAATGTCAAATCTCACCATCAGGCTTAAAAAAAAATGAAATTTATAAAAAATGTAAAATAAAGTGGTTTTTGTACCGAATAGGTAATTAACGGGTTGTTTTGTTAGGAAAAATTAAAAATAAAAACAATCAATATTTTTATAAACCGGGTAGAAACCATCTTTTCTTTCAAGGTTTTTAGTCCCTTAAAAATTAGGTTATAAATATAGGGGATCTGCCCCCCCATGATTTCGGAGATGTTTTCATAGGGAAGTTCTTCCACAAACCGAAGATAAATGGCTTCTTTTTGTCGTGAAGGAAGCTTCTCCAGTTCAGTGAATGTTCTGCTGTTGGGATGTTTGGCTATTCTGCTTTCTTCTAAAAAAGTTTCCATGTAATGCTGGAAATTCAATTGGGATTTATGGTCCTCCAGGGATTCGGTGGGATGATTTTCATTGATTTTTTTGATGATTAAATGTCTAAAAGTGGTAAATAGATAAAAGCTAATGGATTTTGAAATGCTGATCCGGCTTTTGGATTCCCAAATACGAATAAATACATCCTGAATCACATCATCAATAAGGTCACTGTCCTTCGTGAAACGATGACCATAGGAATAAAGCTTTTTGGCATGGGACCTATAGATGAACTCAAATGCCTTGCTGTTTCCGCTAGCCAGAAGTTTCCAAAGTTTTTTATCATCTAATTCATGAAAATTCATAGGGTAAAATTAGGCTGATAGTTTGGTGATTTTCTTTTTTTACAACTTTCAATTTAATTAATTTTTAATAAAAGCATAATTATATAATAATAAAATTTAAATAAAAGAAAGAAAATGTAAATTGGATTGATTTTAAATCGATTTAGCTTAGATGATACTTACTGAAACAAAACGTATTGGAGGTTCACTATTTAAATTTACTTCCCCAAGGGGTTCTTTTGATCATATAGTTAAGGGAATTGGTATAGGAGTTGGTCCCATCTCCAAAGGCCCTTCGGGAGTCTGAAAATATAGCCTCGCCTTTATCGCTGAAAATTTTCAGTCCCACTCTCGTGTCATAATCGGTTTGTGTGGAGGAACTTCCGGAACTAAAAATGCTGCCCTTCTTTTCCTTTTGATCCTTGTTTTTATCCTTCTCCTTTTCCTGGTAGGTACTGGATTCACTGCCAAAGGTATTGGTTCCTTTGTATTCTATATCCGAAGTTCCATAAACGACAAATTCCACTCCTAATAGCAGGGCGATCTCCTGAGGATCGGATGCGACTGCCAACTGTCTATAATCGATACCGTTTTGTTGAAGGATGGAATTGGTGATCAAAGGATCCTGTACCGTAATGGTGGCCGTGTTTTTTCTAAAGGAATCAGCGCATCTTTTTTGGGCTTCTATCTTCAGGGCATCCACCATCATTCCTTGATCATTGGTAATGATTTCAAAAGGAAGAACAGCCAGTTTATTTTGCCTTTCCTCTGAACTTAAAACTGGGGGAACAGAGGATGCACTTGGTGCTGTTGGTGCATTAAATACTTCCACCCTTCCGCTCGCAAAATGAATCTGGTTAATAAGCTCCTTATTTACCTCATATTCCAAATCCTCTCCAGCATATTTAAATTTAATATTGCTGGAACCAATGCCGGTGACCTTTCCCTTCATTTTTTTCCCATCCAACATCTCTACAACATCATGCTTTTCTTCCTGTGCTCTGACCTCCAGTGATGAGAGGCACACAGTCAAAAGTATGGTAATGGATAACAACAAGCCCTTTAGATTATTCATGATAGAACGTTTTGATATGTTGCACGATTCCTGTCGGTTGGTGGCTAAATGATATATAAAAATAAGAACTTATTTGATTGGTTTTCAGTGTATAGGAAGAAATTTTAGCGGTAAGGACAGGCCAAATAAAAGCGCTCAGAATTTCTTCTGAGCGCTTATGGAGGATTGATCACTTGCCGTTAAATACGGGACTCTATAGGCTGTATTTTGCTAATCTACCTGATCAGGGTAAGGAACCAATTGTCCGGTAGAATTTAGGGTCGGCATTTGGGCTTTGGTCTCTTTCAATAGGGTTGTCATCAATTTCGCCATTTCCTTGGTCTTGTTCTTATTGGTAGTGCTCAGGTCGGAAGATTCACCGATATCATCGGTCAAATGGAACAATTCCAACTTCTGATCCACATGATGGTAGATCAGTTTCCAGTCCCCCTTTCTGACCGCACTGTAAGGTGGATGATAGTAGGTATTGGGGAAGTGCCAAAGCAAGGGCCTGTCCTGACTTTTGGAGGATTTTCCTTTCAGCAAGTGTACAAAGCTTTGGCCATCTTTACTTCTTTTGGCCAAGCTGTTAAGTCCTGCCATTTCCAAAAAAGTAGGAAAGATATCTTCGATGATAACATAATCATCCATTGTAGTTGCGGGCATGGCCACATCTGGCCACTTGGCCAATAGCGGCACCCTGATCCCTCCTTCATAGGGGCTTAACTTATACCCTCTCAAAGGCAAGTTTTGTGGGACCTGCTGATGAGCTCCGTTGTCGGACATAAAAACGATAATTGTATTGTCATCTACGCCCAATTTTTCAAGATGATCCATTACGTCCCCTAAGGACTTGTCCATGCCCTCTATCATGGAGGCATAGGTGGCTTCCCGTTCATTTAACCCTTGGTCAATATAGTACTGGTAATAACGATCATCCTTTTCCCAAGGGGCATGAATAGCGTAATGGGATAGGTACAAATAGAATGGCTTATCGTCCTCGACTGCAGAGGAAACATGCTTTAAAGCTTCCCTAGTAAGCGCTTCTGTCAAATAAATGTCCTTGCCATGGTATTCTTCAAGTCCGGGCACATCCCATATATGGTTGCCGGCATCCCGCCAGTTGGCACTGAAATCATGTATGCCTAAAAAGCTCCCCGGGCCACCTGCCGCATGCCCACCTATATTGACATCGAAGCCCAGGTTTAAGGGATCTTCTCCTGGGGTCTCTTTGGCCCCAAAGTGGGCTTTGCCGACATGAATGGTCCTATAGCCACTGTCTCTCAACAGTTCCGGGAGGGTTTGGGCACTTATGGTAAGTGGGATCTCAGGATCCGGACTAAGGCCGTTTAAATTCCAATCAGGTGCTGTCACTACCTTATGCTCACTGTCTGGAGATTCACCTTTTCTCAAGGTCCAGTTGGTAACCCTATGCCTGGCGGCAGTGATTCCGGTCATCAAACTTACCCTGGAAGGAGAACAAACCGCGCTGGTATAGGCTTGGGTGAATTTCATTCCTTCACGGGCCAACCTTTCCATATTAGGGGTACGGTACCTTTTGTTGAGTGTCGTCACTTCTTTATGGAAAGGTACCGAAGTGTCTTGCCAGCCCATATCATCTACAAAGAAGAAGACGATATTGGGCCGTTGTTTGGGCTTTTTCAGGGGGCTGCAGAAAGCCGTGGTACCACTGATCAAAAGTAGGATGCTTAAAATATAAGCGGGTAATTTGTTAAACATGGTTGGTGTCAATTAACTTAAATTGATAATCGTTTCTTCAATGCATTGAGTACTTCAATATCCCTTTCCCTGATTTTTCCCTGTCTGTTGGGGGGGCAATTTAAAATCAGGATATTATCGTTTGAAGTGGCCTTTTTGTACAGTTCTTCAAGTTCATCCAAGGATTTCCAGACGGTGTCCTGGCTGTTATAAAACCAGCGCTGGCTCATGCATACGGTAGATTCCCAGGGCATATAATATTCTTTTCCATCGTGGGTGAAGACCTTCGGATCATCTTCAGCAGGCAGATAGGGATCGCCCAGCCTAAAGTCACTGGGGAAATACCTGATGGGATAGCCAGACTGCTGCTCTTCTGGTTTGACGGGGTGATGATCAGGATTGTCCGGCAAGCCAATTGACCAGTTTACACCGATCTGGCAATTAGGTTCTCTGGATTTTATGGTTTGGTACAATTCCTTGATCGGCCACCTGTGGTTTTGCTTTACCCAGCCACCATCAAACCAAAACTCTACTAGCTCCGTGTGTTTTTCTGTAATGTCAATGAGCTCGTCAATTTGGGCAAGCATATAACTGTTATAAGTACTGTCCAGCTCCGTTTTTTTCACCTCACCGTTTTCCTTCCTGTCCCAAAGGGAATAATAAAGCCCCAGGCCTATATCATATTTTTCGCAGGCTTTGGCTACCGCTTCAACCACATTGGTTTTATTGGGGGAATTGGCCACATCGTAATCTGTAAGCGGGCTGTCCCAAAGGCAGAATCCCTCGTGGTGCTTGGTGATCAAAATCACGTATTTCATCCCGGCATCCTTGGCTGTTTTGATCCACTGATCTGCATCTATTTGGCTGGGATGATAAGAGGAGGTCGGCTTGGAACCGTCCGTCCACTCCATATCGTGAAAAGTATTGATTCCAAAATGAATAAACATGCCGTATTTTCTGTCTATCTGGGCCTGTTGGGCCGGGCTGGGAGATGTGGAAGGCACGGGCAGAATTTCCTTGGTTTCATGTGGTTTTCCACAGGCAGTCAGTAGTAGCAGACTGACCAAGAACATGTTGCTTAAGTTCATGCGGTTTACATTTAAGGTATTTAACGGTTAGAAGAGTGGCTTTTGATTTACAGGAATGGTGACTATAAAGGATTCGTTTCCCTTCTTACAGGCCAAACCCAATACCTTTACTTCCCCGTTTTCTTGGTACACAAAAGGCCTTTCCATCCTGTCGGGCTTGATGTCTTGCCACTGTCGGGCAAGAATGGCTTTGGGCATAATTTCAAATTCCTCGGCCTTTTCCCAGTGAATCCCATCGGAGGAACTTACCAGGCCTATAAAAGTATGGGCATGGAATATCCCGTAATACTTTTCTCTGGTCTGGTCATACCATAAGGACATGTCTTCGGTATCCATATAGTCGATCACAGGTTTTGGCTGTATGATGAATGGGCCTATGGGGCTATCACTGATGGCCATGGCTTGGTTGCGCACGAAATTTTTGTCATTGGGCTTATCCCCTTTCACGATAAGGTAATACCTCCCATCTTTGCCTCGGTCAATGGCGGGATTGACCGTTAGTGTACTGATAGGCCCTGATGGTTCTATCAAGGGCTTGTCAAAGCGCTCCCAAGGGCCGTCAAGACTTTCGGCAACGGCAACACCTGTCCTTTGATTGGGCCTAAGGATTTTCCACTTGGGATGGCTATATCCGGTGGTACTGGTTTCCTGCAGATCCATATCAGTATAGCTGTCATTTTCTCCCAAGTTGGTAGAGATATAGTACAAGTAATACTTCCCTTCAAAATGCTTTATTTTGGGGTTGTGGGCCGTTATGGCATCCCAGTGCCCCTTTCCACGGCCTTTCAATACGGTTTCTTTGTATTCCCAAGGTCCACTTGGATGGGAAGATACGGCATGTGCTACCTCTGAGTATACCAGCCAACCGGTGAATTGACTGGACTTTGGCCATCTGGAATAAAAAAGGTGATACTGGCCGTCCTCCCCTTTCAAGATGGAACCTCCCCAATTGAAGTAATCTTCAGAAAGAAAAATATTGTCTTCAGATACAGCCTCTAGTTTGCCTTTGATCTGTGGGTCATTCTGTGCCCACGAAAATTGGAACAGGATTGAACAGAGGATAAGAAGTAGTAGAATGCTTTTACGGGAGCTCATCATTTAGATTTATTGTTGTGATTGATTTTTTGTCGAAAGCTACTTTAAAGGGAACCTACTTTAGCTCCCAGTCATCGGTTCTAAAGGCTGAAGCAGGTAAACCTGACCGATTGAACAAATTGGGCAGTGCAATGTCAGAAAAGGCAAACCTTACCGCTACCGGTTTTTTCACCTCCTTGGCAGAAACCTCTACCTTCTCCCCTTTGATCTTGGCTTTGGCCGGGTAAAACTTTTGGTCTTCTCCCGCTATATAGAACTCCTTGAGCTCTTTTCCCTCGGCCAACAACCCGCCCTCGGCATGGTCAAAACTTAAAGTGATTTTTTTCTTGTTGATTTCCATGTCTTTGTATAGCGGCCCGCTTGGATCTGTTGCTATTGCTCCATAGGTTTTGGCCAGTGCCCATAGGGCCAGCCTCCTGCCCACTTCCTGTTTATTGCCCGGGTGAATGTTTTTAAGGTTGCCGATATCATTGGTGACCACCATTCCGGTATTGGCCATCTTTTCCATGGTCTTTAATTGTGCATCCCTGACCACCGCTGCTTCAATATCCGCTGCATTATTGTTTTCATAATCAAAAGGAGCTATCTGCACATAGTAAAAAGGCTTTTCCTCTCCTCCCCAGGCCTCCCTCCAGGATTCGATCAACATCGGGAAAGTTTCGTAATAATAGTCAGCATTTTGCCTGTTGGATTCTCCTTGGTACCACAGCCATCCGGCTATTTCAAAGGGGGCTATGGGATGGATCATGGCATTGTACGCAGAGCTGGGAGACTTGTCATACCAATGGTTATCCGCGAGTTTTTCTGATGCCTCTTGAAGAAGGACCGGATCTTTCACCAGTGAATGGGGTGTCCAGATTTCCACCGGTGTACCTCCCCAACTGCTGTTGATCAGGCCAATGGGCACTTCGAGTTGTTCTGTCAACTCCCTGCCAAAAAAGTAACCGACGGCACTAAAATCCTTCATTGTCTCAGGGCTGCAGCTTAGCCATTTTCCAGGGGTATTGTCCTGAGGAGTGGAAGACTGATGTACCGGTACGGTGAACAGCCTGATCGTTGGATAATTGGCTGCCTTGACTTCCTCGGCTGCATTGTCAAAGCCTCTTTCCGCACTCCATTGCATATTGGACTGGCCGGAACAAAGCCATACTTCGCCAATGAGGATGTTTTGTAAGGTGATTTCCTGATGGCCTTTGATCGTAATGGTATAAGGCCCCCCATGGGCTGGCGTTGGCAGTTCCAGTGTCCATTTGCCCTGATAAGTGGTTGTCTCAACAGGTTCGTTATTCCATGATCCCGTTATCTGGATCTTTTCTGTGGTGTGGGTGCTCCATCCCCAAATAGTGGCCTTTGAATTTTGCTGCAGCACCATGTTGTCTGACAAAATCGAGGGCAGCCAAATTTCACTTTTGGCCGTGAATCCTGTTGATAACAATAGGAGAAAAAGAATGATTTTTTTCATAAATAAGAATTTATTGGACTGGATGTTTTTAGTCCATAAGGACTAATTTAGTGTTTCTCCAGTCGATAACCAAGATATTTTCATTATAGCGTGTGCTGAAGCCCCAGAATATAAGGGCTATACTGCCTCAACCTTGAGTAAGTAACTTGTCTCTATATTGGGTGCATCCACTGCTTTTTCACTTTTATAGTAGAGTTGTTTAAAAAAGGTCATGGCCATGAGTAATAGTAGGATCCCCAATACCGATACCGCATAACTAAAATAAATCAATACCTGAGACCAGTTTAGGTTTTCGATAAAAAACTCTTTATAAAATAATAGGGATACACTGCCAAGGTAGCCAATGGCATCACATAGATAGATGAAAAATCCGGCATTGGCCTTGAAGCGGAAGACCGCAAGCATCCTGTCAAAGAAAACGGTTTGGATGGGAGTGTAAGCCATAAACAGGAAAATGCTCAAAAATACCATCCAGTAAAAAGGCCCTATCATTTCATTTTGGAACAAATAAGTCGTGACTCCGCTGCCTATTAAGCCCAAAAACACCACACTTGCTGTAGCCCAAAATCCCAGGACATTGTTTTTGATAAGCGAAAGGAGACCAATAAAACTCAGTACGGTGATTCCCGAAATCAGCTCGGTTAAGGAAAGGACACTTTTATCCCATCCCGGGTCAATTTCATTCCATATTTCCACGGAAAAATTGTCTCTGAAATCCCTCATGGTGAGCAGCAGGGTATAAATGGCCACCATGCCCAAAAGGCCAATACTAAAAAACCGGACGGTTTGCCTTTTCCGTTTCCTGTCCATTGGGACCCTTTTGGTCCGCAATTGAATATCTTCTTCACTGGGAGCGGGAATAGCTGAAAGCATCCACACAAATAAAACAAACAAGGGTAAGAAGATCAGTCCGATGGCAAAGGGCATCCAGAATTCCGATATCCAGGGCAGCCCTTCTGCCACAATAAGATAGGTGGTTTTGAGTAGACCAGAAGCAATGATCACACTTATGCTAAGCCCAAAAACAAGGACTTCGGTAAACTTTCTACCTTCCAGAAAACTGAAAACAATTCCCCATACCATTCCTAATGGAAGCCCATTTAAAAATAAAAAGACAAAATTATAGGGATGGGGTACCAGTGCGAAACCCAACAAAGCCAATTCGGCAAAAAGGATCAGACCTATGATCAATTTTATCCTTTGCCTTGCTCTAAGCTCTGAGATGACTTTGATCCCAATGAATTTGGAAAGCATATAGCCCAAAACCTGAACAATGATCAATACGGACTTATAATCCATGCCCCACAGCTGAAGCCCCTCATACAGTCCGGTGATAAAGGGCTTTCTAAAAGCATACATGCTAAAATATGCACCAAATGAAGCGATGACACACCAAGAAATAAAAAGTAACTGGCTTTGGTTTTTTAGTAATCGTTCTACTCGCTTCATTTACTGTAGTTAATTTAAAACATGGCTTTCAGATGAAATGCTTCCTTATGTGAAGTCTTGAAATTTTATGTAATTCCTTGTAGAACTAATTTCTACAGGGGGAGTTGTCCTGAGGAAACAGGAGAACATTCAGTAAGGAAATTAAACGAAATTTATTGGATAATAAAAGAAATGATACGTAATATTTTCTTTTAATGAAATATTTGTTAAGTGTCAAAGATGTTTACTGAATAAGCAATTAGTAATGTGTACAGCTCTCAAATTGTGATTAAAACATTTAATAGTAAGCTGATACCTGCGCATTAACCATCAATTAAATATTTAATATGACGAAATAGTTTTTTCGTATTTGTAAAATTATATACCTTTACGATCGTAATTTTTCTTTAAAGGAAAAAAATGATTCATAAACTTAGTTAATTTTGAAAAAATCATGAGACAAATCCATTTGTTTTTATTTATGCTAGTGATGGCATGTTGGTTTGGAGCCTGTGCGGGTAAGAAGGAACCCGCTAAAAGGGTTATATTATTGGGCTTGGATGGTTTCAGTGTGGAGGGCTTTGAGGGAGCGGATCACCCCAATATGGATGCTTTGTTTGAAGACGGAGTCATTTCCTTAACTACCCGCACCGTCATGCCATCTGTTACTTTGCCCAACTGGACCAGTCACCTTACCGCAGCCGGTCCGGAGCAACACGGTGTATTTGGAAACGGATGGGAAAAGGAAGACCATCCCTTAGAACCTCAGGAAATGGATGGAGAGGGCTATTTCCCTTCTATTTTCAAATTGGTGAAGGATCATATACCAGGGATCAAAACCTCCTATTTCTATAATTGGGCAAGCTTGATCAAGCCGATCAACCAAAAGCACTTGGACAAGGTCCAATTCGAGGAGAACGATGGATATGAACGTAACTACCAGGCGGCCCTGGATTTTCTTAAGGAAAACAAAGATGTTCCTACCTTAACTTTTCTGTACTCCGTTCATACCGATCATGCCGGCCATAGTCATCAATGGATGTCTGCGGAATACATCCAATCTATTGAAGAGGTGGATGTGAAAATCGGCGAATTCGTCAGTAAACTGAAAGAGGAAGGTCTGTACGAAGACAGTCATTTTTTGCTTTTCACCGACCACGGTGGTATCGGTCATGGTCACGGCGGTACATCACCCGATGAAATGCTGGTTCCCTGGATGGTAAAAGGCCCCGGTATAGCAAAGGGGAAAAAATTAACCTCGCCGAACTCCAATACCAACACGGCTGCAATAGTGGCCAAATTGTTTGGGATAGAACAAACTCCTGAATCATGGATTGGAAAAGTGCCGGCCGAACTATTTGAAAAATAGGACACATTAATTTTAAACCATGAAGGTGTTGTGTTTAAAAAAGAGCAAAACACCTTCATGGTTTAATCTTTTATCGAAGTCCGCCTCAAGCAAGCTGTATTATTAGAGGGATTTTTCGTGGGGACTTTTCTTTATCAAGCTTTTACCACTCTCCGCGACAGCTTTTTGATTTTCATTTTAAATTCCGAAGTCCTCATCATGATAAGTGACAGCAAGACCATAAGGATGATCAAGGCTCCGCCAAATAGGTTCAGCTGAGTGAAAAAGTTGATCCAGGAATAATTAAAATCCATTGTTTCTTTGAAGATCAATATCCCTACACTTGCCAAATAACCGAATGCGTCGGCGATATAGAAGAGGTAGCCTACGGTGCCTTTGTATTTGAGCACGGCAATGAATCGCTCAAACAAAAGACAGTGGAAAAGAATGTAAGGCAGGTAAACACCAAAACCTGAACTGATCATCCAAAAAACAGGATCGATCTTTCCCTTGGTAAAAAGCAGCGTGGTAAGCATCATCAAAGCCGCACTGATGATGGTTGCATACATGCCCAGGTTAAAAGCTTTCTGGTTGTTCATGATCAAAATCCCCATGGCAGAAATGATCAATACAAATAAGGCAATGGGCAATTCCGTCAATGTCATTAGCTCAGGATTTTCTGATAGCCCAAGCTCGGCCCAAAACTCCACGATGAAATTGTCCCTGAAGTCTCTTACCACCGTCAGTATTACATAAATCAATACCAAGCCCACAAAGGTGCTTCCATGGGTTTTCAAAAAGTCCCTTCTTTCCTTTTTCTTCATGGGAACCCTTTCTGTCCGGAGTTGCTTGTCCTCTTCCGATGGTCCCTGGGATTTGCTGAGAAAATAGATGGCCAGCATAAAAAAGGGGAAGTAGATCGCTCCGGTGATGAAGGGCATTAAAAATTCATTGAGCTGGTAACTGTTCATCAGCCAAAGGCCGGTAGTTTTAATGAGGCCCGTGGAGAAAATAAAGGTCGCGCTCAGGGCGGCCACCAAGAGCTCCGAATTCTTTCTTCCTTCAAGATAAACCAAGACCAGACCGAAGATCATGCCCAGTGGAAGTCCATTTAGAAACATTGCTACCGGTTTCCACCCCACTGGCAGCCAATAAAATGCCAGCAACATGGCCAAGCTAAAGCCAACCAGTCCCGCCAAAAGGGTAAAACGCCGGTTGCTGGGTACTTCAGAAACCACCTTAATCCCAATAAACTTCGACAACATATATCCGATCACCTGGCTTATGATCAGCAAGGTTTTAAAGTGAAAGTCAGAATAAGCCACCCCGACATCTTCAAATTGTCCTGCTAAAAAAGCTTTTCTTACCGCGTACATGCCCGTATAAGCCCAAAAAGCTGTAACCATCAACAACAAGTCGCCTTTGGTTATGGATATCTTACCCAACTTTATCATCAATACTATTCCTTTAAATTATATTACTAGCTTAAAATAATTTTTACTATTTGTCAAATTTAAAGGAATGCCTCATCAGGAGTACTGTATTCGATATTATGAATCTATTAATATTTCATTAATTGAAATTAATTTTCATAAGAGGAAAAATGTATGCACTTTGCGGTTAACTAATAAATTTTCATCTGAAGAAAATAGTTTATCTAAACTTTGGACACAACAGGACACTATGGACAATTCGGAATACCTCACTACTTGGATAGGATCCAAATTAAAAGAAATCAGAAAGTCGCATGACTTAAAACTTGGCGAGTTGGCGGACAAAACGGGCATTAGCATTGCGATGCTTTCTAAGATCGAGAACGGACGCGTCTTCCCCACCCTGCCCACTTTGATCCAAACCCTCAGTACCTTGGATGTGGACCTTAATGAATTTTTTTCAGACCTAAAGGGTGACAAAGAATTTCCGGGTTTTCTCTTTAAGAAAAAAGAAGAATATAAGTCGATAAAAAAAGAGGAGGAATCCATTGGCTTTGACTATGAGTTGATCCTGAGCCACAAAATCGAGCGGTCGTCTATGGAAATTTCCATATTGACTATCGGTCAAGATGCACAGAGAAGCCATGTCAGTACGGAAGGATTTGAATACATTTACCTGATCAAGGGGGAGTTAAAATATGAGCTGGGGGAGCACACTTTTGAGATGACAGAGGGCGATTCCCTGTTTTTTAACGGCAATATCCCCCATGTGCCGATCAACAAGGGGAATACTGAGGCCGTCATCTTAGTAATATACTTTATCGAATTGAAATAAAACAGCCCATGAAAAGTGAAGCCACCGCTATGGTTTTCAATGAAGCAAAAGTTCCTTTTACAGCTTCAAGCATTGCCCTTCCCGAGCTGAAGGAAGGAGAGGTTTTGGTCAAAAATATTTATTCCACCATCTGTGCAAGCGACCTGCACACCTTTTATGGAAGAAGGAACGCATGCAGACACAGTATTCTAGGCCACGAGATCATAGGAGAAGTAGTCGGTATTGCCAAGGAGGGTGTGGAGGATTATTTTGGCGATGCGCTGTCGTTGGGAGATAAAATCACCTGGTCAGTATATGCTCATGATCCCCATTCCAGAACCTCCCAAAAAGGCTATCCTCAAAAATGCGAAACACTTTATAAATATGGACATGAGCAAATCGGTGAGCACTATCAACTGAACGGTGGTTTTGCCAGTCATTGTCATCTTAGGAAAGGTACCAGCATCTTTAAACTTCCCTCCGGACTTAGCAATCAGGAAGCAGCTCCCTTAAACTGTACCCATGCTACCATTGCGGGCGCCATAAGGTTGGCCGGAAGTCTCCAAGGAAAAAATGTACTGATCAATGGGGTCGGGATGCTAGGATTATCTGCCTGTGCCATGTCCAAAGAGCAGGGAGCTACAAGGGTTTGGGCGATGGACATTGACCCAAAAAAACTGGCTAAAGCCAAAGCGTTTGGAGCAGACCAGTCAATCCTTTATCATTCCGAACAAACACTGCCATGGGACAGCATTAGGGAGCTGGGCGGCATTGATGTCATCATTGAAACTTCTGGGGTGCCTGATGCCGTAGAAAACTGCGTCAAATTGCTGGGGATTGGCGGAACGGTGGTCCTGGTAGGTTCTGTTTTTGCCCAAAGGGATGTACAGTTGAATGCCGAGCACATCGTCAGGAATTTGTTGACCATCAAAGGCCTTCACAATTATAAGCCTGAAGATCTGGCTAGTGCAATAGCGTTTTTGGAAGCTAAGAAGGAGCAATACCCTTTTGAAGGTTTGGTGGGCAAAGAATTTCCGCTTCATGAATTGGATGAGGCCTTCGAAACAGGAAATAAAGGTAAATTCTACAGAGTCGGTGTCAGGCCATAAGCCGACACCGACCTAAAAAAGTCAATTTTTGAGGCTAGCAGAGATCGCGCATTTACTTGTTCTGAGTTGTACGCCTTTTCGGATATTGGCTTTTCATGTCTGATGTTCATTCCCTGTATGGCTGTGGAGACTGTTATGGCAAAAGAAACAAAAGCCACTCCAAGAATTACATAATTTAAGGTATTGGATACGACAAGATCCTTCCCCAAACTATAAAGTGCCCATAAAGAAAGGAGGCCTAAAATAAGCATAGAAGCCAAGGCGCCCTGTGCGATGTATTGGTGGGTGCTCAATGCATCCCCGGAAAAAGTTTGACTACCGGCAATGTGGTCCAAGGCATAAAATCCCGATAGGTAAGTGATGGCTGTTCCTATGGCACTTATGATAAAGATATAAAAAGCCATTCTATCATATTTCTGGGATGAGGTAAACAGTCCATAGCCCAGCATAAGAAGCCCTACAAAACTTCCCAAGACAGGAATGATGTTAATAAGCAGATGAAAATAGGGAGGATTCATTTTTTCTTCTTTTTCTTGAAGTTACTTATTTTTGAATCCAATTCATATGACAATAATCATGTATCTTACTGATATTTAAGTGTATAAGGTGTTTTTATTAAGCAAATTAATGAATACATTAAAGTCTACGTTATAAATTCAGTTATCCTTTTTCATCCAATCACCCTCTAGGCTTTAGCACCTTCGATACTGGCTTCCCCTAAACTTAAGGCAGCTGCTTCCAGCTCTTCTTTAATGGTACTTAGTGTTAGTTCAGCATCCTTTATTTTGGTAGACAAAAGTTCGCTGTAATAGTCTATCCCCAGAAATAGGTTATCCTTGAATCTGCTCAATTGATTTTTGAGTTTAGGGGCAGGTGCTTGCCTATAGTTGTTCAGCTCTTTTTTAAAATAGTCCAGGTACAGCTTGAGTTCTTTTACGAAGAAGTAGGGCCTGTCTTGCTCTAATGGGAGCATGTGTTTTCCATAAATATGGTCCACCATTTCCTTCAATTTATAAATCCCCTTGAAATAGGCCAGGTTGGGGCCAGGGCAAATGGTGACGGCCTTTAGGTTCCGCGCAGGTGTTTCGCCATGGGAAATGATCGCCGGAGCTCCCAAGCCTTCACACAGACAATCCTTCTCGGTGATTTCTTTGGACTTTTCTTCGAAGATCTCCTTCTCGGGGAGCTGCTCTTTTAATTGTTTCAGTTTTAAATTTTGGTACTGTCTGGATGCCGTACAAATAGGTGTTTTTGTGAATTCGGTATTGGAGGACAATACTTTTTTGTAACAGGGGCTTCCCGGCCTGTTTTTTTCTATGCGCATTTTTCGTTGTTCCTCTCCGGAACTGGTCCTTAGGTTATTGAAGGGAACTCCCAAAGGTGATGCATGGCTGAGGTAAAAATCAGACTTTTTAGCTTGAATAAGCCGGTCCAAGGTTTCATCATCGACACAAGTTGCTTCTGGAACCAATAGAAAAGGACTTCCCCAACCGGTTCCATCCAGTTCATAATAGTCCAAAAGAAAATTGTTTTCTTGGGCCGTACCTATTCCACCTTGGGCAGTGAACCTTACTTTTATATCCTTGTGTAGCAAAAATTTCCCCTTGTCCCTGAGTGCCGATTGGCAAATGTCAAAGAGTTCTTTTTGTAAACTGTTTCTCTTGTTTTTGATCTCCTCGAGAATAGGTCCCATCAATAAACCATCTGTAGCGAAGGCATGTCCCCCACAGTTAAGTCCCGATTCTATCCTGAATTCCCTTACCCAAAGGCCTTTTTTTGCCAAAAACTTTCCCTGGATTAAGGCCGACCTATAATCACTTACTTTTAAAATGATGCCTTTTTTAATATATCCATTTTCATTAGGAAAGAAGTCCTCAAAAGACTCCAAATAGCTGAAAAGTACCGGATTCATACCAGCTGAAAATACCACGGAGGAGTGCAAGGTACTATTGGCAAAGCCCCTGAGGGCCGATAGTGCCGCAGAAAACTCCCTGGGCAAGGCATTTTCCTCTTTGTCGTAACTTAATCTGTCCACCTTGGTCATGATATTCACATCAATCTTGCCCGGGACAATTGCCTCAATTAAATTTTTTTGTACTGCTTGCCTTTGTATCCCCTTCAGCCCCATCATCCTTTGATACAGCTGGTTCAAGCTATGTTTTTCCGGCAGCATTTGGAAATACAGATGAAGATCTGATCCAGCATTGTCAAAAGCCTCACTTTTCAAGGATTTGACTTGGTCGTTTACCAGTTTGTCCACTACATTCAAATAGGCTGTGATGCGCATTGCCCTGGCATCAGCTGATGCTTTGGTAATGGGCAGATAAGGCTCACCTGACTTTCGGCAATGGATCTTTCTCATGGATTCAATTAAATCATCCTCCATGATCGAAATCGTGCTGTCTATTCCAAAACGCGCAACTTTTAAAGGGGTATCAATGGTAAAACCCAGTCCCATGACGGGTATGTGAAATGAATGTATCTGCATAATTTAAACTTCTTTGTCCAAGGTGCATGTTCCCCTACCTATCGGTATTGGTGATGCAAAGCTACAGGGCTAGGGAGGATAAAAAAGGAGGCGGATGACAGGTTGTGAACTGATTAAAATCATAAAAAAGGCTATCGGAGAGGTCCTTGAAATATTGTTTAGATATCTACGTTTTTTGGAACCATTTTTAACAAAAATTAGTATAATTGATATCAATAAAGAGTTATGGATATTCAATCACTTTGGAAGCAGCATCTACCCGATTTTAAAATCAATAGTGAGCTCTCTTTTGCCCCGCTTATTTCTTGGTGGAAAGAAAGGGTCAAAGCTCCTGAAGATCTTTATAATAAGCAGATCAAAAAGCTGCTCATCGAACTCGATGACTATCCCCTACTTTCTCAGGAATCTATCGACTTGGAGGAGCTTTTGCAAGATACGGATGCCTTGTCATTTATTGTCAACAGCATTTTTCCCGTATCCATAGATCACAGCAAGCAGTTATTTATGATGTCCCTACCTTTTTCGATGGACTTGATTCATGCTTCACC